>NZ_JANLOF010000022.1:0-185587 GCF_025466135.1 Pseudomonas sp. 14P_5.3_Bac1
AACTTTGGCGATGTGTTCAAAGGCGATGACGTCGTTTACCAAGGGCTGATCGCGCACGAGGCACAGGCGGTCAACCCGCTTGCCGTTACCGGCGAAAAAGATGGGCTTGGCGAAGATGGCCAACCCCGCGTTCAGCAACTCGAACCGATGGCGCTGATCACGGACTTGATGGGAGCCGTCAAAGAATTGCGCGCAGAGCTCGCTGCGTTGAAGGCTGCACAGGTTTAAGCAGAGCCCTCCACAAACAAGCACACCGATACCGCCTTGAGCGGTTTTTTTTCGCCTGGAGAAAGCTCAGCGCTTCAAACTTTAAAAGCCGTTACCACGAATGAAAAAATGACCGGGGAGCTTGGTCCACCAGGAAGGGGCTGGGGTGTAGCATCCGGGCTGATCGGCCGGGGTTGCATTGCAACTGACCTGAAGTCGACCAGCCTTAATGTCAGGGCCATCCTGCCCGCCGCTATAAGTTTCACAGGCGCTCAGAGTGAGGACTGCTAAGAAAAGTATTCCGTATTTCATGGGATCCATCCCTGTCCGTTCCGATAATTAATCGGAGTATATCGAAAGAGTATCGCCCGACAAGACGCGGGCTTTTTTTCGTCTGGAGAAAAGTTATGCCGATCACTGAAACCCGCGGCGTTCGTAACCGCAACCCCGGCAACATCGACTACAACTCAGCCAACCAGTGGCAAGGCCAGCTAAAGCCCGATCCCTCGGTTGAGAAGCGGTTCGCTCGGTTTGATACGCCAGAGAATGGCATCCGCGCCCTGGGCAAGGTGCTGCTGACCTATCAGCGAAAGCATGGCTTGAAGACGGTAAAGGCGATCATCAGTCGCTGGGCGCCGGCTGTAGAGAACGACACCGCAGCCTACGTGCGTGCCGTCGAGGCGAACACCGGCACCCGCCTTGGCGCCGAGGTTGACCTAACGCAGCCGGTGGTGATGTCCGGCTTCGTCAAGGCGATCATCCACCACGAAAATGCCGGGTTTGCCTATCCGGATGCGGTACTGGCGGAAGGCGTGCGGCGGGCGCTGGCATGACGCCGGTGCAGAAACTGGCGAGTCTGGTGCTGCTGATCCTGGTGTTGATGGCCGGCGCCGTGGGCGTGACCTGGCAGGTGCAGGACTGGCGAATGGGAGAGAAGCTTGCCGAGCAGGCTGGCCTGCACAAGGATGATTTGGCCGCGATCAGCAATGCCGCAGCGGCCCAGGCCCGCGCCGAACAGGACAAGCGCCTGGCCATCGAAAAAGAACTCGCGGCCCAGGACCAACAACACACTCGAGAACTATCCGATGCTCAACGCAACCAGGCTCTTTTGCGCGACCGCCTTGCCACTGCTGATGTGCGGCTGTCAGTCCTCCTTGCCGACGATCCAGCCAGTGGCTGCAACGTGCCTGCCGCCGCCGGCGCCGTCAGCGTGGTTCATGCAGCCCGTCGAGCCCAACTTGACCCAGCGCATGCGCAACGAATTATCGCCATCACCGACGCTGGGGATAACGGACTGATCGCCCTGCGCGCGTGTCAGGCATATCTCAGGGCGATAGCCGATTAAATTAAATGGCAGGGCTTACGGTAGGTTTGGTATTTAAATTCTGAAACGACCGACCATCTGATTAAGTGATATTGCAAGTCTCGAAAGCTCGTTACTTGCTAGAAGGGTCTGATGGGTTCCTTCGCTACTCTGAACGCTGAGTTCTCGAATGCTTATGAGGGCTCTATCTACCTCTCTTGCTACATGAGCCTGCTCTTCCGATGCGGTCGCGATCTGCTGATTCCGATCATCGATCAGCTGAACAGCTGATGTGATAGCTTTGAGCGACTGGCCAGCCTCATCAGCCGTTTGCCTAGTGCTATGCGCCTCATGGGTGCTACTAATCATCGATTCTACAGCTTGCGCACTACCTGCCTGAATGCTTGAAATCATTTGTTCGATTTCCTGAGTTGCAGTTTGGGTTCGATGAGCAAGAGCTCTAACTTCATCCGCAACCACTGCGAATCCTCTTCCTTGTTCACCTGCTCTAGCAGCTTCAATAGCGGCGTTTAGCGCTAGGAGATTGGTTTGCTCCGCGATTGCTCGAATTACACTTAAAACTGTACTTATTTCTTGCGTTTGTCCAGCTAGCAGTTGTACTTGTTCGGACGTGATCTCAATCCTGTCCGTTAAGCTGCGCATTGCTTTGAGTGTTTCACCAACTTTATTGTTTCCTGCCGCTGCAGCTTTGTTGGATTCACGAGCTGATTCTGATGTGGAAATAGCGTTGCGAGCAACCTCATCAACCGCGGCACTCATCTCGGTCACCGCAGTTGCAGCCTGTTCGATTTCACTATTTTGCTGCTGAAGGGTAAAGCTTGCACCTTCTGTTATCGAGCTCATCTCAACTGCGGCAGTGCTAAGCTGCGTGGCAGCCTCAGATATCTCGCTGATGGTATCACGCAAGGTTCCTTGCATTGTATTGAGCGCTCGCATTAACCTTGCGGACTCATCATTTCCGGTTACCTCAAGAGCAAGCCTAAGGTCGCCTGCTGCGATCTCTTCTGCCATCTTTACAGAGGAGTTCATAGGGCGAACTATACTTCGGGTAAGTGCAATTGCGAGAAATATGGTAAGAACTAATGATGCACCAATCACCGAGTCGACGATTGTAATGCTGTGTGAGTACACAGCCGTCGCTGTAGTCCCTGCTGTAGCTGCTCCTTTGACGTTGTGATCTCTCAATGCTGTAAGCTTAGTCTGGTAGTCGTTGGCGCGCTCACGCTGTTCAGTATTTGCAAATTGAACTGCTTTCTCATGCTGCGTGCCATCTAATTCGAGTATGGTTTTGAGCCCGTCTATATATTTCTCCATCGTCGTAGCGGCTTCATTGAATTTCGCTCGTTCGTCTTCATCGGATATTAAATTGTTTCGATAATATTCGGTTTGCTTATTAAGTGTATTCTGCGCGTCCTGGAGGTGCTCTGAAGCTGTCGCTTTTTCTTCTAGGCTCGAAGTGGCTAGTAAGCGAATGCTCTCTAAACGCGCGCCCAAAAGTGCAATCTGTATATCGTCAGCAGTCTGTATACTTGCGAGCCAATTATTTTCAATGTCCTGCTCTGTTCCTCTCAATTTTCCGAGCTGTATGTACGAAAAGGCTCCAAGTGCAATTACAAGCATAGTGATAAGGCCGAAGCAGAGAGCGGATCTGGGAGCGATATTAATGGAACGTAGATTCATGGTGACTCCATAGGGAAAAAACCAGCGACGCTGCCAGTTATTTATCTATCGGCCTTAACCTCGGACGGATCAATCAAAAATTTCTATCGAAGGTCCCATTATGTCTGCAGTTGAGCGTGCTTGGAGTCTAAGGGGCTCTCAAAACGCCAATTTTAGGGCAGATGGGTTGCGAAAAGTGAATGGGGGAAATCCGCGAGGGCCTCAAGTGACGGTGCGGTAGAGCGTTCCAGTGTAGTACAGGGGGCTATTTCAGAAAATTGGTGAGGGCTTACGAAGCCTTGACCCACTAATACTAGTCAACCTTAGTCTCTGGTATCCAAGTTCTATTGCATGGATTGGTAGTTGTGGAGATTATTCACTTCACCTGTCAACGAGTGTGCATATTCTTTCAGGGCCCATCAGTGCATGCGTCAATTGCCAGCAGCATCGGTTGGCGCCCCTCGGCGTCGGCTTTGGCCCACACAATCTACGCCACCGATACTATCACCAGTCACGCTGCGGCATTACAAGTCGGTGTTTATGGTGTGGCCATCAGCGATTTAACCTGTGCTACCTTCTGGCGGACAGGCCGAAGCGGCGTGGGCTCTATGCATCGCTGAGGCCTATCGCGTTAGTCGCTGCAATCATCTATGTTAAAGGTAGAGCTTTGATAGCTGAATGGAAAGTCGGCCTCAGGCAGGGTACCCGCTACCCCCGCAGTAGCTCTTCGTAAGTCCATCGATCACGTAAAAAGGAATTACGCCGTGTCACTTACTTTCGATCCCGAAACTCAACAAGCACTTGAGCGACTGCTATTAACCGCTCAGAAGGACACCAGGCAGGGCCGTACGGTAGCCAGTTTTCTGTTCACCTTGTGGAACGCCGGAAGACATGTTCGCTCCGCCGTTGCCGATGTGTGGGGACTTGATCCAGAGATCGTCCGAGCATGTGGCCAGGTCTTTGCGTGGCTGAACGATAACAAAGTCTTCCCCGAAGAATTTGGTTGCCCGAATACGAATGGCAACGCTGTCCAGCGCATGGCGAGGTGGAGTATGAGCCTAAATCGAGATCTTCCGCCGGCAGTGGCCGACACAACGACGGCCGATTTTGCACTCGGACTGTGGAATGATAAATGGCTTATGAGTGACGAAGCCGTGCGCTGCAGCTACTGTCTTGCCACACAATTGCCCAGCAATGCTCAAATTCCGATGGTCCATTCCGATGGCTGTGAAATTGGCAACATGCAATATCCGTTGCGGGATTTAGCAAAGATTCTGAGGGCTGTGTCGGAGAATTCTCCATGAATGGAATTCTCCCAGTTAGGCGTTACCAATAATCCACTTATAAAAAGGGGCTGCACTTCTTGACTTGACGGGGACGTTTTTTATCGGCGCAGGCAGCCAGGCAGCCCTAGACTGCGTTACCAGTTCCGCCATAACTGCTTCGACGTGCAGTCCATCTACAAAGGCAACAATAATTATGTACGCGCCGCTCACTCATCCACTGGCCATCGATAACGCCCAGCAATTTTTCAACGACCTCATGACCCTGGCAGACCCCGAGTACATCTTATTTAGAGTGCGTCACCACGTAGAGGCGTTCCGCATCCAGTCCCTGACTGAGCGGGCGCCGCCCAGTCTGTATAGCCAGTTGATCGGTTTTTTGGACGGCCTGGTGGCCGCTGAGGTCCTATCTCCAGAGCAAGGCCGAGATTTCCAACACCGACTTCTTAAGGGGTTTGAATCCGCATGGGTGAATACGTAAATTTTCAAGGATTAGCTGCCGGCTCGCAGTCGCCGCCGTTACGTGCTGAGTTCGCGCTGGGTGCCTGGAATGACCACTGGGTCATGAGCCATGAGGCTGTGCGCTGCCGCTACTGCCTGGCCCCGCAATGGCCGAGTAATGCTGATGACCCGGTGCGACACTGCGCAGGCTGCGAGCTGATTCAAGCTCAGTACCCGTTGCTCGAATTGGCCACAATATTAGCCGAAGTGCATGGAGTGGCGGGATGAACGTCAGCCAGCAGTTGGACGCGATAAGCCTACCGGCTGGGCTGCGCACCAAGATGCAAAACCACCTGTCACGCCAGGCGCGTGCCGGGGATTTGCACGCCCTGGAGCTGGCCCTGGCGCGCGCTAAAGGTTTTGTCGAAGGCGTGGATGCAGCCCATGCGCTGACCACGGCGACCATCGAGGCGCTGTTTATTGCGGTCGAGGACGCAGCTGCGGCGCGGCGCCGGGAGCTGACCGCTTGATCGAGGAGGCTTCAACCCGACACGCTAAAGCTTTAGTCATTGAACACGTGATACGTGAGGTGGTGGTTGGCAGCACTGCCGGCAAAGATAGTAAGCGGACGCTTTCGATTCGTCTGGGCGATACCTGGGCGCGGCTTGTGCCGATGCGCTCGATACGAGAACCATTGCGCACCTGATCAAGCCGCACTGCAGTGGTCCTTTGCGCCAGTCATAGGGATTTAAGGCGTCAAGTGTAAAACTGGCGTCGCCGGAAGCTTTAGCGCCAGCTGTAGCACGCCCACCGCGTCCGGCCCATCCTCGTTAATCCATTCCCCATGATGCTAGAGGAGCATGTTGCCGGTTGATTGTCCCATCCGTTCGGCGATCCATTCAGGGTGCCTGTGGCGTGGTCGAACTGGGCCGCCAGCGCTGTCCCTGATCAGACGGAAAGCGCCGGGGGCGTGGTGGTAGCGTCTGTGCAGTCGGCCATCGCGACAAGCGCAGCCGCTATCAATGGCTGTGATTGCCCGGTGCGGACAGATCGCACGAAAGAACCGTCCATGGGCTACTTTCTCGATGCGCGCATTGATCGGTGCGGCCCTTTCCTTGGCCCAGTTTGGCCGCCATCCCCAGCGCACCATGTCGGCGTGCAGCAGATGGCCCTGCAGGTGGTGCAGGGCGACCTGGGTTGTCGGTGCTATGTTGTATCGCTCGACGGGCAAATCACCGACAGAGTTCACCAAGGCATTAGGCATGTTCAACCCTGCCACAAAGTCATGCCTCCCCCCCCCCCCGGTACTGAGCAAGTCTCCCGTACATGATGCTCTCCGCTTGTCGGATCTGCTGAACAGCTGGGCGCTGGTCAATCTCTACACTGTAGACACTGGCCTTGAGTATTCGTCATGACGATTAACATAAAGCAAATAAACGCGATAAAGGCGTGGTTCGCCTTGCGCACTGATCCTGAATTCATATCAGCCACCCCAGAGGATCGCTATGAAGCGCGGCTCTCCCTCGCAGATGATCTGCAAGAGAAAGGCCTTATCGACAGCGGCGAGTGGCGTGAGCTGGTAGAGGAAGCGCAGGCCACGTATGCAGACGAGCTGGGGTGACGCGCCTGATGCTAGGTATTTCTCAAAGGATCTGATATGGATGGTGTAATTCTGAGTGCTAGGATTGAACGAGACGCAGATAAGCTGTTGGCACAGATTGCAAGGGCGGGCTCACTGATTGTGGCGGACAAAGAAGGTGCTCGGGCCGACGGGTTCGTATTGGGCTTGGAGTCGGCGCGCGCGGTGGCAGACGAAACCATTGAACACCTCTATGCCATCTTCGACACCGCCACTGAAGAACGCCTTAAAGCGCTTTCGAAGTAGGGTCCATAGCTGTGCGCTCTTGAGGCGATCTCAGTTCCGCCAGCAAACGCTGATTTTCCCTCAGCAAATAGTCGCGCTGTTCGGTTACCAGCTTGATGCCGAGGATTGACGGCTCTGAGCATCGCTCTCTTAGATCACTGATTTCGATTCGCGCAACGTTAAGGCATGCCAGTGCTTCAGCTAAACGCGTGGCAAGTCCGTCGCTCATCTGGACCAGCCCAGCAATATTCCGGCGAGCGCCGCTTAACCGCTTTAAGGTTTCGTTCAGCTCGTCCTCGAGCAGGGCGCACTGATGCTTGTACATTTCTAGGGGCGTAGGGCAGCCGAGCCACGCTGAGGTGTCTTCGTCGATAGTGTGCATGGTGAATAAATCCGAATGCTGTATATTAATACAGTAATCGAGATCTAAGCACGACGCGATTTCAGGCGACGAGAGGCGTTCAATCCGGAGCCAGGAGGACCGCTAAGGTTATTTTTATGAAGTCTTGGTTGTGATCGAGGGTGTCTAGGGCGCCGCGGACATTCTCAGCCACTTCGGTGGAGCCGCGCTGTTCCACCCAGTTCGATAGCTCCGAGATAGAAGCCTCAAGAGCGAGTTGGTTTTCATAGAGTTTCGAGAGCAGGGAAGGGATCAAATCTGAATTTGGCATTAGTGTTTCTCCGTGAGGCGAACGTCGTAAAGGGGGGGCATCGGTGCGCTGCTGAATGTTGGCTCAAGACGTCGCAAAGAAATTGAACACACCCCGCAAGCGCGGGGCGCGCCTGATTCTACTTGCCGAGCTTTTTACGAACGTCCGTAACCATCGGGCCTACAGCTTTCACTGCATCTTTGAGCTGTTGCTCCGTTACGCCTAACTCCTTCGTCCAGTGCTTTAGCTCCCAAGCTTCTGATGTGTTCACCTGAGCACGATCTTGAGACCCACGGTTCTTCAGATCATCAGACATATTCCACTCCCTGATGTTGGCCTGGAGGGCCCAGGCGACTCCCGATAGAGCATGGGAAGTATGGGTAGTTCGATTGACATTACAAGAGGAGGAGTTTTCGTTCGGCAGGACGCTGGAGGAAGGATTATGCATTTTCGGCATGGGCTGAAATTCCCCCCGCTGGGACCAATCGTGGAACCAGCGGGTGTGATTCGGTGCGTAATCGCTGATTACTCATGACGATTTCGCCCAGTAAACACTGATCAGCAGTAATCACTAGGCTGCATTTTATACTGCATGGTGATGTTAGCTGTGGAGATCAATTACTTTACCTATCAATGGGTTGCGAGCGTGGCGGCAGGAGCCTTCAGGCATGCGTCAACAGCGACATCAAGGCGCGAAACCCGGTCGCTGAGCAGAAAATTTTGGATGTGTGTTGGAATTTGGCGCGCATTGTCGCATATGTCAGGCGACAGTTGTAATGCGCGCGAGCGATGGTTTCGTCAATGTCTCCGGCATTGCCAGCCATAACAAAGCCAGGGCGGCGGCCGCAACGCCCGCCAGCGTCAGGAAGGCCGCGTTGTAGCCTGCCTGTTGCACCACGAAACCGGCCAGGCTGCTGCTCAGTGCCGCGCCCAGGCCAAACACCGTGGACAGCGCGCCAAGGCTGACGTTGAACCGACCCGTGCCCTGGGTCAGGTCCTTGACGATCACCGGGAACAGCGCGCCGAAAATCCCTGCGCCGATGCCGTCGAGCATCTGCACGCCCACCAGCCAATACGGGTCGCTGGACAGCGTATACAGCACGCCACGCAGCGGCAAAATCAGGAAACCGGCCAGCAACAACGGTTTACGCCCCCACACGTCAGCTTTAATGCCCACCAGCCAGGCCATCGGCACCATCACCAGCTGCGCGGCGACGATGCAGGCCGAGGTCAGCGGCGTGGCCATTTGCAGGTTGATCTGCGAGAGCTTCTGGCTGACCAGCGGCAGCATCGCGGCGTTCGCCAGGTGAAACAGCGCGCAGCAGATGGCGAACAGCAGCAGCGGGCGATTGCTCAGCAGCACCTTCACGCCGGAGGGTTGCTCATGATCGCTGCTGTGCGCGGGATCAAAGCCCCGGGCGACTTCGTGGTCAATCGCCGACGCCGAGACACAACTGACCGCCACGACACTGGCCAAGGCCATAAAGGCCATCAGGTAAAACACCACCACCGGGCCGAACCAATAAGCCAGGCCACCCGCCAGCAGGGCCGCCACGGCATTGCCGGCGTGGTTGAAGGTTTCATTGCGCCCGGTGCGGCGGGTGAAGGCACGCGGCCCGGTAATCCCCAAGGAAATTGCCGAAATCGCCGGCGCGAATACGGAGGCGGCTACGGCACTGGCCGCCTGAGTCAATGCCACCCAGCTGAACGCGCTGACAAACGGCAGCAGCAGGCAACTGACGGTGACAAGGATGGCGGCCACTGCGATCACTGCGCGCTTGCTGCGCGTGCGGTCGATCAGTGCGCCCGCCGGGCCCTGAGTGATCAAGGCCGCGATACCCGCCAGGGTCATGACCACGCCGATGCTGGCGGGCTCCCATTTGTGCACTGCCAGCAAGTAAATCGCCAGGTAGGGCCCGAGCCCGTCACGTACATCGGCCAGAAAGAAATTCAGGCCGTCCAGGGACAGGGTATTACGCAGGTCGGAGTGATTGGCCACGGCGCTGTCTTCGCTAAGGGTGTTCAGGGGATGGACACTCATTGGGCTAAAGACCTACGGGCTCAAATAGAAGTTTCGTCGCCCGAAAGGGTTTTATCTGATGGGCAATTGGCTTATTTTCCGAAGCCCGCTGTCATGACGATCTGGAGACGCAAATGGAGATGCCCTCAGCCCAACAGGCGATTGCTCGTAACAAGGACGCCTGGGACGCCTCCGCCAGGCTGCACAAAGACACCGCCACTTGGAAGACGCTGCTGGAGTCGGTCGCCCGGGCGGACTTTTCGTGCCTGGATCCAACGATCACAGCGTTGCTGCAAGACGTCGGCGTTGCTGGCAAAGATGTGGTGCAGTTGGGCTGTAACAACGGGCGTGAAAGCCTGTCACTGTTCGGCCTGGGTGCCCGCCGTGTGGTGGGCGTCGACCAATCACAGGCGTTTCTGCAACAGGCGTGGGAATTGGCCGAGGTGTCGCCGCATGACCCCGAGTTCATTGAAGCCGATATCCATCACCTGCCCGAACCTCTGCTGGGGCGTTTCGACATCGCCCTGGTGACCATTGGCGTACTCAACTGGATGCCCGATGTGGCGCTGTTCATGCGCCATGTGGCGAGTGCACTCAAGCCCGGGGGCACGCTGGTGGTCTACGAAACTCATCCGTTTCTGGAGGTGTTTGACCCGCGGGCTGCCAATCCACTGCTGCCGGTGAGTTCATATTTTCAGCGCGATCCGTTCGTGCTGCAGCAGTCGATTGTCTACGAAGGGCAGGGCGAGGTTGCCGGTCCGACGTCCTATTGGTACGTGCATACCCTGGGGAGCGTGGTGAGTGGCGCAATTGCGGCGCAGCTGCAAATCGAGCACCTGCAGGAATACCCGCACTGCAACCGCGAAGAACTCTACGAGCAGTACGCCCATCAGCCGGCCCAATTGCCGCTGTGTTTCACCTTGACCGCCACCAAGCGCTGCGCCTGAGCGGTTTTCCCACGCGCAAAAAAAAGCCCGCGAGGAGAGGCGGGCCAAGTGATTCACTGGAGTAGGTAGGCCTCGCCCTATAGGCCGGAAAGTGAAGGCCGTGTGAAAACCATGTCGCAAGTTCGGATGGCGGCCGATCAGCCTTTGCGTACAAAAGTGCGCATGGTTTGCCCTGGTCCCGTGCTGAATACCCTTGGCCTTGGCATGCCCGCATCGGCGGCGATAAACACAAAATCATCACCGTCCAGGCGATAGCTGGCCGGCAGTGGCTTGCCGGCATCTTCGCCGATGGCATCCACCCAGGTGATGCTTTTGGGCGAAGTGCTGCTGTCCAGCGTAAACCGGCCCGCAAGCAATACCTCGCCCTCGGTCGTCTTCACTTCGAACGTGTCCCCGGCAATCGTCGTGATTGCTCCCGGCGCGCTATGCGCGTCGGCAGGGTTGAGCACGCCACTGTCTTCGAGGGCGGTCTGCTCCCAAGCGCCTTGAAGAGTTTGATAGTCCGGATCTGAGAAAGAGTGCATGCACATTCCTTGTTGCAGGGGCTGGATTGAGGGGGGAGCACCTTAAGTGCCGAACGTTTGACGGCGCGAATTGTAACTGCGTGGTGACCAAAATGTACCGAAAAGGGCTTTATCTGGGAGCTGGCGGAGATTTACTCAACTATTGACTACGCTTAGACATTCTCGGGCATACATTCACGACCGCCCTGCGTCGTCATCGACATGAAATAGAAACAATCTCTAATTGCATCGGATTTTTCGCATTAGCGTGTGGTCTGACTGCAGTTGGTCACTGTGCCAGGGCGTTGTCTCTGGTCTCCCCGTCATTAGAGCCTGTGCTTGAGTTCGAATAGGGTAGTGGCTTTTTAATGTCATTTTAAGGTGTTCTTATCTTGAATCGAACTTCTCCGCTCAATTCACCTGCAACGTCAGATGAAATTGATCTGTTTGAATTGTTCCAAGCCATCTGGCGGCAAAAAAAACTGATAGTGGGTTGTACGATTCTGGCGGGGATACTGGGGACGGGTTACGCACTGCTTGCTCCCAAGACATATGAAGTCAGCAGTGTGCTGCGCCCGGCGGCCATCAATGAATTGGATGCGTTGAATCGTTCCGAAGTCTATAAGCTGCCACCCGCCGATGCGCTGGACAAGGTCGGCGCCCAGCTGGACTCCTATGGGGCTCGCCTGGGTTTTTTCAAAAGCCACGAAGAACTGTTCAAAGCCTTTCAGAAACCAGGGCGAAGCCTTGAGCAGAGCTTTGAAGACTTCAACCGCAACTCGATCAACCTGATCCTGCCAGACCCGAAGAAATCCGATTCGTTGAGCAGTTCTGTGCGTCTGGAGATGCAATACCCAGCGGACGTAGACGGCGTTGCGATCCTCAACGGGTTTGTCGACTACGCCGTTGCAGCGGAGCGTGAGCAGGTCGGCGCCGACCTCAAGGTCATCGTCAATAACCGTTTGACTGAGCTCAGAGGCAAGATTGATGCGGCCCGCGCCAACTACGATACCGAGAAGGAATCGAAGATCGCCACGCTGCTTGAAGCTGACCGGGTCAAGCGCGCCCGCTTGCAGGATGAACTCAGCGGGCTGCGCCTGCAGATGAAAATGGAGCGCACCGACCGCTTGGCGGAACTGGCCGAGGCGATCTCGATTGCCAAGTCCATGGGCATCAAAAAGCCTACGACGCCATCGTCCATGGCCGACACCACACGAGCCGGTTCCAGCCAGGTGGTACGCACCGAGATCAGCAACCAGAAGATTCCGTTGTATTTCCTCGGCACCGAGGCTCTGGAAGCGGAGCGAACCGCATTGCAACAGCGCACCAGCGATGACTTCACCAATAGCCGCATCGCGGAAATTGGCAAAGAGCTGCAATTGCTTGAAACCAACCGTGAGGTTGAAGTCCTGCAAAAGCGTGGGAATGAGGACATCTTCCTGCAAGACGTTGAGCCGCTGCGGGCCGAAATCGCCCGCTTGAAAGGCCTCAACATCGACATGAGCAACTTGAAGCTGGTGTCCATCGACCGTCGTGCTCAGGAGCCGCTGACCTCGATCAAGCCGAAAAAGCTGCTGATTGTCGCGGTGAGCCTGGTCGTCGGGCTGTTCCTGGGCGTGCTGGCTGCATTGATCCGTCACTTCGTGCTGACGCATCGCAAGGCTGAACCGTACGTGACCCAAGAGACCGACCGCCGCCCACGCCGTGAGCCTACGGACGATCAGCCGCTGCCATAAGCGCGACTGTCAATGGGCCAGCGTCAATGCTGGCCCACGCTGGCTTTGAGCCTGTCTGTGGACAGCTTTTCACAATTCTTAGTTAACCTTTGGTTACAAACTGTGGCTAAATAACGGCCAATGGCCTTGGTCCGGATTGTAACCAACCCGTCCAGTCGCCTATGTGTAATCGTGATTTCAGGTGCTGCTTATCCATCCTCGGCCGTTGTGGGCACGCAGGAGCAGCCTGTTCTCTTCTGACGTGTGACGAATCTCTTGAAACTCATCATTGTTGCTCTCTACGTTGCCTCCATTGCGTATGTCCATCTGCGTGGCCGGGTGCGACACAAGTTGGGCCGCCAGCTTAGCGATCACTCGACGTTCCTTGCGCCGATCAACTGCTTCCTTTACCTGTTTTCCAAGCAGCCAAGCCGTCCCTTTTTGTCGCCCGGCGATTTTCCCGACCTGAGCCCGTTGCAAGAGCATTGGCAAGAAATCCGCCAGGAAGGCCAGAACCTGATGCGCATGGGCGAGATCAAGCGTTCCGAGCAGTACAACGATGTGGGTTTCAACTCGTTCTTCAAGTCGGGCTGGAAGCGTTTCTACCTCAAGTGGTACGGCGACAGCCACCCGTCGGCGATGAAGCTGTGCCCGCGCACCACCGAGCTGGTGCAGAGCATTGGCTCGATCAAGGCAGCGATGTTCGCCGAGTTGCCGCCAGGCTCCAAGCTGGTGCGCCACCGCGACCCGTACGCCGGCTCCTACCGCTATCACCTGGGTCTGGACACGCCTAACGATCCTGGCTGCTACATCAATGTGGACGGCGAGAGCTATTACTGGCGCGACGGCGAGCCAGTAATGTTTGATGAGACCTACATTCATTACGCGGAAAACACCACGCAGCAGAACCGCATCATCTTGTTCTGCGACATTGAGCGGCCGATGAAATACCGCTGGGCCGCGGCGTTCAACCGTTGGTTCAGCCGTAACGTGATGGCGGCCGCCGGTTCGCCCAATGATGATGGCGACAAGACCGGCGGCCTGAACCGCGCGTTCACCCGCCTGTACAAGATTCGCCTGCGCGGTAAAGAGCTGAAAAAGCGCAATCGCGCGCGTTATTACTTGGAAAAGTGGGCGATCTTCGCCGGCCTGGCGTTGATCTTTATCCTTATCTGAAACCCGCCCGGGCGCGAATCACGCGGGTGGTTTCGCGCCCAGTTTGTCCCACATCTTCTTCGTGATCTTCTGCCGATTGGCGTAGCCGGCCCACGGGTCGGCTTTGAGTTTATCCAAGCGTTCATGCAGGTTGGCGACGGTCCACTGCTGGGCGCCGCGCAAACCATTCAACTCCTCTCGACTCACCGGTACCGATACCGGCAGGCCAGGCCGTGCGCGCACCGAATAAGCGGCCACCGTACTCGCGCCGCGTGCATTACGCAGGTAGTCGATGAAGATCTTGCCGATGCGGTTTTTTGGGCCCGACGTCGCGGTAAACCGTTCCGGCAACTGCGCTGCCATGAACTGCGCGATGGCCTTGGCGAAGGCTTTGACGCTGTCCCAGCCGTCCCGGCGCGCCAGCGGCACCACCAGGTGCAAGCCTTTACCGCCGCTGGTTTTGACAAACGCTTGCAGCCCAATCTCATCCAGAACCGACAACGTGAGTTGCGCCGCTTCCAGCATGGCTTTCCACGGCAGCGCCGGGTCCGGGTCAAGGTCGAGCACGAACAGGTCAGGCGTTTCGATTTTGTCGACCGTCGCGCCCCAGGTGTGCAATTCGACGGTGCCCATTTGCACGGCGCCGATCAGGGCGTCGGCGGTGTCGATCTCCAGCAGGCGCGCGTGACCGGGGTCCAGTGCCGGGTCCAACTGTTTGATATTCGGAATAGCCAGGCGCTCGGAATGCTTTTGGAAGAACTGCTCGCCCTCAATTCCTTCGGGAGCGCGCAGCAGCGACACCGGGCGGTGCTGCAGAAACGGCAGAATCCATGCGCTGATGCCTTGATAGAAATCGGCCAATTGCTGTTTTTGCGTACCGCTCTGCTTGTCGATTACGCGGTCAGGGTGCGTGATGGTCACGCCGCTGCTGACCTTTTTGGCCTTGGGGGCCGCTTTGGTGACGGACGTGGCTTTGCGCGGTAACTCGTGAATGATCTGCGCCACCGGCTTGTCGGTGCGCAACGCAATAAATGATGCTTGGCGCACCACGCCTTCGCGGGTCCATTCGGCAAAATTCACCTCGCCAACCAACTGCGGTTCCACCCAGTGCACGCCGCGCGCCTGGGCGCTGGTCAGCGGCTTGTGCAGCGGCGAGGTCTTGCGTTCCAGGGCCGTGAGCTGTGCATAGATAGCCTTCAACGATGCCTGATCAAACCCGGTACCGACGCGCCCGGCATAGACCAGCCCGGAATCGTCATTGACAGCCAGCAACAGCGCGCCAAAGCCACTGCGCGAGCCCTGAGGCCGCGTGTAACCGATGATCACGAACTCCTGGCGCAAGCGGCATTTGAGTTTGATCCAGTCGGCATTGCGGCTCGACACATATGGGCTACCGACGCGCTTGCCGATCACGCCCTCCAGCGCCAGGTCGCAGGCGCTCTCGAAAATGTCGCGCTGGTTGGCGGCGAAGGCTTCGGAGAACCGCAGCAGTTTGCTGCGGCTTGCGGACAGCGCGGCCTTGAGCGCAGCGCGGCGCTCTTGTACCGGTGCGCTGCGCTGATCCTGGCCGTCGAGAAAGGGCGCGTCGAACAGGTAATACACGATGTCCAGGCTGCGGCCGATGTCGAAGGCATTTTGCAGCGCCTGGAAGTCCGGCAACCCCTCGCCATTGAGGCTGACCACTTCACCGTCGAGCCAGCTGTCCTTGAGTTTGAGGGTTTGCAGCGCTTTGACCTGACGCGGCAGGCGGTCGGTCCAGTCATTGCCGTTGCGGGTGAACAGACGCACTTCACCGTCGCGAATGCGCGCCAGCATGCGGTAGCCGTCGAACTTGATTTCGTATTGCCAGTCACCTTCGGGCGCGCGATCGACCAGAGTCGCCAACTGCGGGGCAAATTGCTCGGGCAATGCCTCGGCGCGTTTGGCGACGGGGGCTTTTTTAGCGGCCGCGGCTTTCTGGCGTTTCGCCGGCGGCCTGGATTTGCCGACCGAGGCGTCGCTGAGCACGCTTTTGGGCTCGGCCTCGACGATGTCGTAGTCATTGGAGGGGCGCGCCTGCTGGTCCTTTTCCTTGATCAGCAGCCACTGTTGCTTGTCGCCGCTGCCTTTGAGACGGGTGCGCACCAGGGCCCAGTCGCCGGAGAGTTTTTCGCCGACCAAGGTGAACTTCAGTTTGCCGGCCGCGTAGGCCTGGTGCGGGTCTTCATGGGGCTGCCAGACACCGCGGTCCCACACGATCACATCGCCCGCGCCGTACTGCCCCGCCGGGATGTTGCCCTCGAAATTGCCATAGCTGAGCGGGTGATCTTCAACGTGCACCGCCAGGCGTTTCTGGGTGGGGTCCAGGCTGGGGCCTTTGGGCACCGCCCAGCTTTTGAGCACGCCATCGAGCTCCAGGCGAAAGTCATAGTGCAGGTTGCGCGCGTCGTGTTTTTGAATCACGAACGACAGCGCCGAGGCTTTGCGTTTGCCCGCGGGCGCACTGCCGGCTGGCTCGGCGGTAATCCCGAAATCACGTTTGCGGTTGTATTCGCTCAGGGGCTTTGCCATGTCGTTCTCCAGCAAAGGGCGGGCTCAAGAGGCCTTTTTGGCGGATTTCTTCGCGGCAGGCTTTTTCGTTGCGGGCTTGGCGGCGGGCTTGCCGGCCAGGCTGCGCTTGAGCAGTTCGGTGAGGTCGATGACATCCGCCGATTTGCGCTCCTCGCTGCCTTCCTGGCTTTCCACATCTTCGATCTTGCCGGCCTTGGCCTTCTTCGCCACCAGCGCCATGATTTTGTCCTGGAAACTGTCGCGGTATTCGTCGGGCTGCCAGTCGGCGCTCATGTCCTCCACCAGGCGTTTGGCCATGTCCAGCTCGCCTTTGGCCAGGCTCGGCTTGGTGACGTCGCTGCCCAATTCCAGTTCGTCCAGGCTGCGCACCTCGGCAGGCCACCGCAGCATCACCAGCACCAGCGCCGATTCCAGCGGCATTAATGCCGCCAGGTGCTGCTTGGTGTGCAGCACCACATTGGCCAGGGCGACCTTGCCGGTTTTTTTCAGGGTTTCGCGCAGCAGTGCGTAGACCTTGCCGCCGCGTTTGTCCGGGGCCAGGAAGTAGGGCGTGTCGATGTTTTGCAGCGGGATCTGGTCGCTGGCGACAAAGGCGATGATTTCGATGGTCTGGGTCGACTTGGGGTGCGCCGAGCGAATTTCGTCCTCGCTGAGCACCACGTAGCGGCCTTTCTCGAACGCCACACCCTTGACGATGTTCTCTTTGGTGACTTCCTTGCCGGTGGTCTTGTTGATGCGTTTGTAGCCCACCGGGTCCATGCTGCGTTTGTCCAGCCAGTCAAAATCAACGCCTTGGGAAGACGTGGCTGAGACCAGTGATACCGGGATGTGGACCAAGCCGAAGCTGATCGCGCCTTTCCAGATTGCCCTTGGCATGCCTGCAATTCCTTGAGAAGAGACTGTGTTCTGGTGACTCACAGGCGCCGGGAAAAGTTTCGGCGAGCAGATGCGCGGACAGATTGTGTTACACCTGATGAGAAACTATTTAGTGTCGAAAGCCGAACCCAAGGCGTAGCGTGTTATCGAAAGCACGTACCACTGCCCCAGAGAGGCTTTGTCATGAACAGCTGTGTGCGTCACCTTGCAGTACTGGCATTGGGCCTGGCGCTGACGCCATTGGCCCAGGCGCAAAACCTGCCTGGCAGCTACGACTCCAACAACAGCCCTATTCATCGGGCCAACCCCAACAGCATGCAGGGCACCCAGCCCAATGCGCCGGCGACACGCGGGATTCAGACCGGGCCGACCAGCCCCGCACCCACCGTGCAAAACGGCGGCATTGGCAATCGCTATCCCAAGCGTGAGGCCGCCCCGAGCCGTCCCACGACCGACACCAAAGCCCCCACCTATGACGCCAACGGCAATCGCCGGTAAGGACTCCGTCTTATGTTGCTACGCAAAACCCTTCTAGCCGCTATTTGCGCAACCACGCTGCTGCCACTGGCTGCGGTTTACGCCGCCGATGCCCAGCAATTCCCGAGCGAACAAGGCAGCATCACCGCGACCCCGATCGTCAAAGGCCTCGACCATCCCTGGGCAGTGGCGTTTCTGCCGGACAAGCAAGGCTTTCTGGTGACCGAGCGCCCAGGTCATCTGCGTTTTGTCAGCCCCGACGGCAAGCTTTCTGCACCGTTGACCGGCGTGCCCCAAGTGTGGGCCAAAGGGCAGGGCGGTTTGCTGGATGTGGTGCTGTCGCCGGACTTCAAGCAGGACCGCACGGTCTACCTGTCGTACGCCGAAGGCGGCGGCGAGGGTGGCAAGGCCGGCACCGCCGTCGGACGCGGGCGCTTGGCTGATGACCTGAGCGGCCTGAAGGATTTCAACGTGATCCTGCGCCAGGAGCCCAAGCTGTCCACCGGCAATCACTTTGGCTCGCGGTTGGCCTTCGACCGCGATGGCTACCTGTTCGTGACCCTGGGTGAAAACAATGATCGCCCGACCGCCCAGGACCTGGACAAACTGCAAGGCAAGGTGGTGCGGATCTTCCCGGACGGCCGCGTGCCGGAGGACAACCCCTTCGTAGGCCAGCAGGGCGTACGCCCCGAAATCTGGTCCTACGGCCAGCGCAACCCGCAAGGGCTGGCGTTGAACCCCTGGAGTGGCACGATCTGGGAAAACGAACACGGGCCACGCGGTGGTGATGAAATCAACATCATCGAGCGCGGCAAGAATTACGGTTGGCCATTGGCGACCCACGGCATCAATTATTCGCTGACACCGATTCCCGAGGCCAAGGGCAAGACGGTGGAAGGCACCGTGGCGCCTCATCACGTCTGGGAGAAATCGCCGGGGATCAGTGGCATGGCGTTTTATGATGCCGACCGCTTCAAGGCGTGGCAGCACAACTTGTTCATTGGCGCTTTGGCCAGCCAGGAGTTAATCCGCCTGCAGTTCGACGGTGACAAGGTGATCCATGAAGAGCGTTTGCTTGCAGGTTTGAAAGCGCGCATCCGCGATGTGCGGCAGGGGCCGGATGGGTTTCTGTATGTGCTGACTGATGAGGATAACGGTGTGCTGTATCGGGTCGGCCTGAACCAGGACTGAATGCGGGAGCGGGGTTGCCCGCTCCCACATTTTGCATGGCAACCGGCTTAAAGCCCGAGGTCGGACAGCCCCGGATGATCATCCGGGCGCCGGCCCAGCGGCCAGTGAAACTTGCGTTCGCTGGCCTTGATCGGCAGGTCATTGATGCAGGCAAAGCGGTTGGCCATCAGACCGTTCTCGTCGAACTCCCAGTTCTCATTGCCGTAGGAGCGGAACCAGTTGCCGGAATCGTCGTGCCATTCGTAGGCATAGCGCACGGCGATACGGTTACCGGTGAAGGCCCACAATTCCTTGATCAGCCGATAGTCCAGCTCCTTGGCCCACTTGCGGGTCAGAAAACCCTTGGCCTCTTCGCGGTTGTGCGCAAATTCAGCGCGATTGCGCCATTGCGTGTCCAGTGTGTAGGCCAACGACACGCGGTGCGGGTCGCGGGAATTCCAACCGTCTTCGGCCAGGCGAACCTTTTCGATGGCCGACTCGCGGGTAAACGGTGGCAGCGGCGGGCGAACTTCTGCGTTGGATGACGGTGCCTTGGATGACATGGGGCAGCTCCTGAAAACAATGAGGCCTATCGAAAGTTGCGCAGTTGATGCGTTCAAAGTTGCAATAACGTTCGCGCCATGCATTGCGCATTATCAGCAGCTGTTGAATCACCCATCACCAGGGCAACGGTAATGGCGCCGTCGATCAAGATCAGCAGTTGCGCGGCCTGCTGTTCAGGGTCGGGGGTGCCATGTGCTTTGCACAGTTCCAATGCGTAATCGAAGAGTTTGCGTTTATGCGCCTTGGCCAGCAGGCGCACCGGGTCGTGCGGGTCGCCGGTTTCACCACTGGTGTTGATGAAGGCGCACCCGCGAAAGTCTGCCGAGCCAAACCACGCCTTGAGCGCGTCGAACAGCGCCAGCAGGCGTTCTCCACTGCCTTCACTGCGTTCGACTTCGCTGCGCAGCCACTGCATCCAGCGCTCATCGCGGCGGTGCAGGGCGGCAATCACCAACTCATCTTTATTGGCGAAGTACCGGTAAATACTTTTGCGCGAGACGCCCGCAGTTTTCACCAGCAAGTCCATGCCGGTGGCGGCGATGCCATGGCGATAGATCAACTTCTCGGTAACATCGAGGATAATATCGCGGGTGTCATTGCTGATTGATTCATTCATGCCGCGCACAGTAGAACGATCGTTCTCCATGGTCAATTAACTTTTTTCCATCTCGGGCGACGAGACCTGAGCTGCCCCATGGTGTAAGCTCGGGGCCTCTTCGGATTCGACCCATTGCGAGCCTTATGCCGTCGTTCTTCAAACGCTCCCTGTTGCCAAAACTGCGTGGTTTCCCACTGTCTCCCGAGTCGATCGACGTGCTGTCCGGCGCCGATGCGTTTCGCCGTTGCCTGCTGGAGAAAATCCCCCAGGCCACGCG
This sequence comes from Pseudomonas sp. 14P_5.3_Bac1, assembly GCF_025466135.1. NCBI lineage: Bacteria > Pseudomonadati > Pseudomonadota > Gammaproteobacteria > Pseudomonadales > Pseudomonadaceae > Pseudomonas > Pseudomonas sp. 14P_5.3_Bac1. The sequence continues at coordinate 20,281 of NZ_JANLOF010000022.1, forward strand.
GCGCATTTACATCGTCGCGCTCTACTTGCAGCAGGATGAAGCCGGCCAGGAGATCTACGATGCCTTGCACGCCGCGAAGGCTGCACGGCCAGCGCTGGACATCGTGGTGGTGGTGGACTCGCTGCGCGCCCAGCGCGGCCTGATTGGCGCAGGCAAGCAACCCGGCAACAGTGCCTGGTACCAGGCCATGACCCAACGCCACGCCAGCGAAGTGCCGGTGTACGGCGTGCCGGTGCAGACCCGTGAACTGTTCGGCGTGTTGCACCTCAAGGGCTTTGTGATCGACGACAGCGTGCTCTACAGCGGCGCCAGCTTGAATAACGTGTACCTGCACAAGTTCGACAAGTACCGTTTTGACCGCTACCACCTGATCCACAGCCAGGCGCTGGCCGACTCGATGCAGCATTTGCTGGAGCACGGCTTGATTGCCTCCAAGGCCGTGCATCGCCTGGACCTGCCGAACCCGCCCACCACCCGCAGCCTGCGCAACGATATCGGCGACTTGCGCAGCCGCCTCAAGCATGCGGCGTATGACACCACTGCCGGGCTGTTGCCCAACGGCCACATGCTGGTAAGCCCGCTGCTGGGCGTCGGCAAAAACAACCCTTTGAACCGCGTGATCCTCGAGTTGATCGCCAGTGCCCAGCATCAGCTGACTATCTGCACGCCGTATTTCAACCTGCCACTGCCGGTGACCCGGGAAATCAATCGCGCCCTGGCGCGCGGGGTCAAGATCGACATCATTGTTGGCGACAAAACCGCCAACGACTTCTACATCCCGCCCAGCGAGCCGTTCAAGGTGATCGCGGCGTTGCCTTATTTGTATGAAATCAGCCTGCGCCGCTTCGCCAAACGCCATCAGCCGACGATCGACAGCGGCCAGTTGAACCTGCACCTGTGGCGCGACGGCGACAACACCTATCACCTCAAGGGCATGTGGGTTGACCAGCGCTACACCTTGCTCACCGGCAACAATCTGAACCCACGGGCGTTCCGACTCGACCTGGAAAACGCCTTGCTCATCGATGACCCGCGCGGCCAGTGGCTGGAGCCGCGGCGTACCGAACTGGCGCAGATTTTTCAGCACACCACGCGCATCGAAGGGTATCAACAGTTGCAGACCCTGGTGGACTATCCGCCGGCTGTTGGCAAGTTCCTGCGACGTGTCAGCCGCGTGCGCATCGAGCGGTTGCTTTACCGCATCTTGTGAACCCTCACGGCGTAGAGCAGCAGCCGGGTCTGATTCCGGCCCGGCTGCGCCCACGCCTCAGGACAGTTCCCGCAACGCTGTACATGCGTGACTGGCAGGCGCGCCACGCCGACTGGACGGGCAACTGACGCAAGCCAGGTTTGAACAGGCCGCACTGCGCTACAAACGCGAAAACTCATCGACCAGTGCTGGCCACTCGGCCGAAGCTGAGCGCGCAGGCCGAGGCTTTCCGCAGGACATCGACGTCCGCAGAGCGGATGGAAAACGGCAACAAACCTTCATTCACTGGTTGATGACTGGCGACATCAACGACCAGCTCATTCCTCGTAACGCCTCGATCCGGCCATTCATAGACGCGCTCAGCAATGCTGCATGCCCAGTGCGGTGATGAATCCGGCGGACGGCTATGCGCAGCTGGTAAATGCCGCCATCAAGGGCCTATTCAAATTGTCGCATCTGGCCCCCAGTGCTTCGATGCTGGGCAAGACAGCGCCACACTTGTTAACCGTTGAGGAGAAGTTGAGGGCTTACTGGTTGGCGGGAGGGTGGGATCCCGTCCCAGCGCCTGCGCCGACGGGCGTGGCTGGAACCAGCCAGGGAATCGCGGTGGTCGCGTCCAGAGTCAATGGCTTCTGGTATGCGATCAATCCAAAAACGGGGAGGGCGGATGCCACGCCATTGCCTGACTTCAAATCGACAGCCCCAATGGCCGTCTAAGCGGTCAAACCCGACACCAGGCTGAAGCAGTCCCAGGCCCTGCACTTGCATGAGTGCAGGGCCTGGGGCTTTTTATCAGTTCAGGCCGAGCTTGCCGCGCAGGGTCGACAGGTCTTCAGCCAAGGTGTTGACCGGGCCTACCAGCGCCTTGCGGTCGTTTTCCTTCACTTTGTCGTACGTCTCGAAGCCGCCATCCTTGGTTTTGTACTTGGCCAGGATCTTGTCCACGGCAGCGAAGTTCTTGTCGACTTTGGTCAGGAAGACCTTGTCTTGCTTCTCGATCTGGCCGCGGAACAGGTCGACGATTTTCTTCGCGCCGTCGATGTTGCCCTGGAAGTCATACAGGTCGGTGTGGCTGTAACGGTCTTCCTCACCGGAAATCTTGGTGGCGGCCACTTCTTCCAGCAGGGCAGCGGCACCGCCGACGACTTTCTCAGGTGGGAAGGTCAGGCCGTCAACCCGGGTTTTCAGGTCGTTGACGTCAGTGTTGAGTTTGGCGGTCAGCGCTTCGAGGCCTTTGGTGGTCTTCTCGGAGAACAGCACGTACTCGATGCGGTGGAAGCCGGTGAAGTCTTCGGCGGTCACGCCTTTTTCGTGGTCGTCAACGCGCGAGTCGATGGAGGCGTCGAGGTCGCTGAACAGCTCGGCGATCGGCTCGATGGACTCATAGTGAACACGGGTCGGGGCGTAGAGCTTCTGGGCGGTGGCCAGGTCGCCCTTGTTGATGGCGTCGGTGAACGCCTTGGTCTGGGTGACCAGCTCACCGATTTCTTCGGTGACGTAGATCTTGTAGTCCGACACCGGGCCTACCAGGTCCAGAGGCGCGGTAGCGGCGAATGCTGCCAGCGGCGAGAGGGTCATTAACAACGACAACGCGATAGTCGACTTCTTCATGGGACGTTTTTCCGCTCTGGTTTGTTTTAGGTGTTGGCAGTGGTTTGAGGGTGCGTTGCAGCGAGTAGCGTGCGCCCGATGAAATCCTTGGGCCCTGTGACCCCCGGCAAGGTGAAGAAGTACCCGCCGCCGACCGGCTTGAGGTACTCCTCCAGAGGCTCGCCGTTGAGCCGGGTTTGCACGCTGATGAAGCCTTTCTCCAGGTCAGCCTGGTAGCAGATGAACAACAGCCCCATGTCCAGCTGACCGTTTTTGTTGACGCCGTTGGAGTAGTTGAACGGCCGACGCAGGATCAGGTTGGCCTGAGTCTGCGGGGTGCGCGGGTTGGCCAGGCGGATGTGGGCATCAAGCTTGGTCAGCTTGCCTTCCGGGTCCTTGCTGTAGTCGGGAACCTGGCTTTCCTTGTCGCCATCCATGGGCGCGCCGGTGGGTTTGATGCGCCCGATAATGCTTTCCTGCTCTTGCAGCGGGGTACGGTCCCAGCGCTCGACGAAATTGCGGATGATGCGCACGGCCTGGTAGCTGCCGTTGGCGGCCCAGGCGGGCTCGTCGCTGCCGGGCTGCACCCAGACAATCTGGTCCATGGCCTTGTCGTCGTTGGAGTTCGGGTTGGCCGAACCGTCACGGAAGCCGAGAAAATTACGCGCGCTCTGCGCAGGCTCGCCGGGTTTGGCCGGCGCTTGCGGCGGCACGCTGCCTTCCTGTTTCCAGCGCACCAGCAGCAGGTCCGGCAGGTTTTTGACGATGTCGCGCAGGGCGTGGATATTGGTGTCCGGGGTGTTTGAGCTGAATTGCAGGCTCAGGTCACCGTGGCACTGCGCCGGCTCCAATGCGTCGTTGGGGAAGCCGACCATGCGGCTCAGGCGCTTGGGTTTGACGGCGGTGAGGCCGAAGCGCTCATCGAACAGCGACTCGCCGACGGATACGGTGATGGTCAGGTTATCCGGCGTGACCACCGGGCCCAGAATGCCGGAATCGGTAGGCGGCAGTTTCGGGTCGACTTGCGGCACGGTGCCGCCGGTCATCAGGAAGCTGATGCGCTCGTTCAATGTGCGAAACAGACGCTCCAGGTCTTCGCGGTCACTGGCCAGTACGTCAAACGCCACCAGCATGCCGCAGGCCGGGCGTGGGGTGACGATGCCGCTCTGGTGCTTGCCGAAAAAATCGTGGTGGTCCTGCGTCTTGTCACTGCGCGGTGCAGTGGTGACTTGCTCGGCCGCAGCCGCCGCCATGGCCGGGCAGCTCAAGCTGCTGCCGGCAATCGCGGCACCGGTGGCCGCCATGCCCAGCAGGACACGGCGACGTTGCGGGCAAAACTGTTCTGAATCACTCATCTGTTAGTTCGTCTTCACTGCAGGCCGGAAAGGCCAAGGGCGGGGTCGATTCCATCGAGTACAGCGGCCAGAGCCTTGGCCTTGTCGGCGATCTGCTTGCGCTGATCGGCGGTGACGCTGTCGTAGCGGCGGTACTGGCCGTCGACTTTCAAACCATTGAGCTCGGTATCGAAGGCGGCGAGGGCACTGTCGATTTTCGGCAGCAGGTCCGCTGCGGACTTGGTCAACAACGGGCGCATCAACTCCACCACCTTGTGGGCCGCTTCCAGGTTGGCGGCAAATCCGTTCACGTCGATATGGCTGTAGCGTTCCTCTTCACCGCTGGCGGCGCGTACATCCGCCAGGCTGTTGAGGTTGCGCACCACAATGCTCACCAGTTGTTCCGGTGGCAGCGATTGGGCCAGCAGTTGTTGCTTGAGCGTGGTGACGTCGGTGACCAGGCGTTGCGCAATCGGGGCCAGGCCCTCCAGGCTGTGCTGCTGGAACAGGCTGTATTCGAGGCGATGGAAGCCGCTGAACGCCGGGTCTTGCTCGCGCTTTTCAAAGTAGTCGGCGCGTGCGTTGATGGCGTTATCCAACTCGGCCAGGCGTTGCGAAGCCGGCGCCAGGCGCTGGTAGGCCTCACGGGCCGGCACATAGAGTGCCTGCGCCTGAGCCAGGTCGCCGGCTTCAATGGCCTGTTGCAGCGCTGTAACGGCCTTGACCAGCGCACTGCCCTGGCCGCTCAGGTACACGCGGAACTCCGACAGCGGGCCGATAAACGCCACCATCGACGGCTTGGCCTTGGCCTGGGCGTCGGACTCAGCCGTCGGCGTCACGTGCAACGTGCCGCGCGGGTTGCTCAACAGCCCGCAGGTGATTGCATAGTCGCCGGGCAGCAGGTTGGCGTTGATCACCTGGCTGAGGCCAGGGGCGATATTTTCGCGCTCCTCGATCACCAGCACGCCGTCGAGGATTTCCCACTCCACCGCACGGTCGGAGCGGTTGATGATGCGAAAGCTCGCGTGCCCGGCGGGCACGGTCAACGCGTTGGGTTCGCAAGCGTGGCCATGGATGGTCACCGCGATTTCATTGTGGTTGGTCTGACGTTTGGCGGTGGCCAATTGTGAGGCGTAATAGAACAGCGCACCGGCGCCGATCATCACGACCACCGAGCCGGCCACCGCCCAGCGCAGGGCGCGGGAAGGCAGAGCCGGTTGAGGGGTTGGGTTGGACAAGAGACGGTCCTTACTGGCTGGAAACGGAAGAGGTGTTAGCGACAGGCCTGGGTGGGGCGGACGGCAGGAAGAACATCACCAGCGCCACCACCAGGTAAATCAGATACGCGCCCAGGGTGCTGATGGTCGGTGCGTCCTGATAGCCGAACATCCCGGCCAGCACCGAGCCCAATGGGCCATCCATCGGCAGTGTCGCGCTGAAATCGAACAAGACGGTTTGCCAGTGGTTCCACACCCCGGCCTCGTGCAGGGCTTGTACCGAGTTGGCGAGAATGCCGGCGGCGACCACCAGGATGAACAAGCCGGTCCAGCGGAAGAACGCACCCAGGTTCAAGCGCATGCTGCCGGTGTAGATCAGGAAACCGACGATGATCGCCAGGATCAGGCCGAGCAGGGCGCCAATCGGCGCGCCCGGGCCTTCGCTCTGCTGGAACACCGCGAGCAGGAAGAACACCGTCTCCAGGCCTTCACGGGCCACGGCGAAAAACACCATGGCGATCAGCGCGATCACCTGATGCTTGGAGCCGGCCAGGGCGTGGTCGAGGGATTCGTGCAGGGAATGCTTGATGGAGCGCGCTACTTTGCGCATCCAGAACACCATGGAGCTGAGAATGCCGACGGCCACCAGGCCGACCACACCTTCGAACAATTCCTGTTGTTTTTGCGGGAATTCGGCGCTGACCAGCTCCAGGCCGCCGCCGACCAGCAGCGCCAGGGCAGCGGCGAGAAACACGCCGATCCATACCGCGGGCATCCACTGGCCGCGGCCGGTCTGTTGCAGGTAACTGGCGATGATGCCAACGATCAATGCTGCTTCAATGCCTTCGCGCAGCATGATTAGAAAGGGAACGAGCATTCGGCACCGCATCATGACTGGATAGGATGCTAATTTGTAACATAATGATACTCATTACTAAACAGGGAATATTGCGCTTTGCTGAACTGCGGCTGAACGGTGGTGGCGAATCGCAACCGCCCTTATGATGCACCCCATCTTTTGCAGCATTGAATAGCCCGATTCCCATGGCGGAAAAAGACACCATCTCTATCCATCTTGTGCGCGAAGCCTTGCTGCAAAGCTGCGCGCCCGGCGCGGCCACGGTGGAGGCGTTGAGCAAGGTTGGGATAGACCCGGCGTTGCTCGACCAGTCCGACGCCCGCGTGCCCGCCACGGCCTATGCACGCCTGTGGCGGTTGCTGGCGCGGCGCACGGATGATGAATTTTTTGGAATGGACCCGCGCAAGCTCAAGTCCGGCAGCCTGGCGTTCCTGTGCCGCGCCGCCATGGCGCAACCCAATCTGGGCGCGGCCCTGCAAACCGGGCTGGGTTTTCTGTCGCTGATGCTTGAGCAGATGCCCGCGCAATTGGTGCACCAACAAAGCCTGGCGGAAATCGTGTTGGCTGAACCTGCGCCCAAACGCGCGTTTACCTACTTCACCTATTGGATGATTGTGCACGGCGTCGCCTGTTGGCTGGCCGGCCGGCGCATCCCGATCCTTGCGATTGAGCTGCGCTGCCCACAACCGGACTTTTACGACGATTACCGGGTGATGTTTTCTGAGAACCTGCGTTTTGATCGGCCGCGTACGCGCATGATCTTTTCTGCAGACTGCCTGGACGTGCCGATCAAGCGCAGCCCGGAAGAACTCAAGCGCTTTCTTGCCCATGCGCCGGCCAACATATTGGTCAAGTACCGCGACCCGGATAGCCTGGCCACGCGCATCAAGCACGATCTACGCCAGATGCCCGCCGATACCTGGCCGGAAACCGAGGGGTTGGCGGCCAACTTGTGTATTTCGGCGTCGACCCTGCGACGCCGCCTGGCGGATGAAGGGCAGACCTATCAGGGGCTCAAAGACAGCGTGCGCAAAGAGCTGGCGATTGTCTGGCTGGCAGAGCCACAGGTCAGCTTCGCCGAAATCGCCGGGCGCCTGGGGTTTGCCGACACCAGTTCGTTCTACAAGGCGTTTCGCAAGTGGTCCGGGTCCAACCCCGGGCATTACCGCAGCTTGATATTGAACGAAGCATTGAGCCAATAGGTCATTGGAACGCTGCCGGGCCTGTGCGAGCAGTTACCCGCAGCTTCAATGATCCAGGTCACTCTCCGGCGCCCGTGTCCGTGTAATAGTCGGCGCAATCGTTCCATCGCTTGTTTCCTGACGCAGCCTGATCGGCACTTGTCGCGATCAACGTCTACGCCATTTCCCTCATTCAAGAGCAGGATTTCATGGCACTTCACAAAACCGTAGAAACCCAAGACCAAGCCATCGAAGACGTGTATTCGAGCGGTTCGTCCCAGCACACCTTGCCCAAGTACCGTTTGCCGAATCACTCGACCACGCCGTCGGCGGCCTACAACCTGGTGCGCGATGAACTGCTGCTGGACGGTAACTCGCGGCAGAACCTGGCGACCTTCTGCACCACGTGGGTCGAGCCCGAAGTGAAGCAGTTGATGGCCGACGCCCTCGACAAAAACATGATCGACAAGGACGAGTACCCGCAAACCGCCGAGATTGAAAATCGCTGCGTGCACATCATTGCCGACCTCTGGCACGCGCCCAAATCCTGGCAAACCGTGGGTTGTTCGACCACAGGCTCCAGCGAAGCGGCCATGCTTGGCGGCCTGGCCCTGAAATGGAGCTGGAAAAAACGCCGCGAAGCCGCCGGCCTGTCGACTGACAAGCCGAACTTCGTGTGCGGGCCGGTGCAAATCTGCTGGAAAAAATTCGCCCGCTATTTTGACGTGGAAATTCGTGAAGTGCCCTTGCGCGGTGACGCCTTGGGCCTGCTGCCGGCCGACCTGCGAGAGTATTGCGACGAGAACACCATCGGCGTGGTCGCGACACTGGGTGTGACCTTCACCGGTATCTACGAACCCGTGGCCGCGCTGGCCGTCGAGCTGGACGCGATGCAGCGCGACCTCGGCCTGGACATCCCGATACATGTTGATGCGGCGAGTGGCGGGTTTATCGCCCCGTTCATCCAGCAAACGCTGCAATGGGATTTTGTGATCGAACGGGTCAAGTCGATCAACGCCTCGGGCCACAAATACGGGCTGGCGCCGCTTGGCGTGGGCTGGGTGATTTGGCGCTCTACCGAAGATTTGCCGGAAGAATTGATCTTCTATGTCGACTATCTGGGCGGCAACATGGCGACCTTCGCGCTGAATTTCAGCCGGCCAGGCGGTGAGATCATTGCCCAGTACTACAACTTCCTGCGGCTGGGGCGCGACGGCTACACGCGTATTCAACAAGCCTGCTCCGACACGGCGCAGTGGCTGGCCGCGCAAATCGCCAAGTGTGCTCCGCTGGAATTGGTGTATGACGGCAAAGACGGGCTGCCGGCGGTCTGCTACAAGCTCAAGGACGGCATCGACCATGGCTTCAGCCTGTATGACCTGTCCGAGCGCGTGCGCATGCGCGGGTGGCAGATCGCGTCCTACCCACTGCCTTCAGACCGCCAGAACATCGTGGTGCAACGCATCCTGGTCCGCCATGGCGTGAGCCGCGACCTGGTGGCGCTGTTGCTTGATGACCTGCGCAAGGCTATCGAGTATCTGCAGAAAAACCCGGTGGCCAATTCCGACGCCGGGCCGAGTTTCAGCCACGGCGCGATCGCCGATCCGGTGATCCCGGCAGACACCCCCAACCTGGCCTGACACTCCTCACGCTCACCGGGCCTTGAGGCTCGGTGCCCTAAGTGTTTGCCTTGCCAGGTGCGAATTATCGTGACTGCCATCTTCAGTTTCTTGCACGACAACCCCTATATTCTGCTGTTCCTGGTGGTCGGCCTGTCCGTCTGGGTCGGGCGCGGCACCATCAAGGGGTATGGCTTGGGGGCGGTGGCCGGGGCCATCGTCATTGGGTGCGCCATTGCGACCTGGGCGTCTTACTACGGCGTGCATTTCGAGCTCGATAACTTCACCAAGAGCCTGTTTTATTACCTGTTCATGTACGGCGTCGGGCTGCGCGTGGGGCCCTCGTTTATCAATAGCCTCAAGGGCGATGGGCTGAAATTCACCTTTCTGGCGATACTGTCGTCGTTCCTCGGCCTGGGCATCGTGGTGCTGGGTGTGAAGCTCTTGTCGCTGCCGGTGGGCGCCGCTGGCGGTATTCTTGCCGGTTCACAAACCATGTCTGCGGCCATTGGTTCGGCGGAGCAAGCCCTTACCTCCGGCGTCGTCCCGTTGCCGCCGGGCACCACGGTCGCCGCGGCGACGGCCATGATCGCGTTGTCCTATGGCATCACCTACATCTGGGGCACGGTCGGCATCATCCTGATCTGCAAATACCTGCCGCGCTGGTGGGGGGTGGATGCACGCGCAGCGGCCAAGGCGTATGAAGTCGAACACGGCGTGCCCAATGTCGATGACGCCGGGCTCAGTGGCTATCGGCCTTTCGACTTGCGCGCGTACCGATTGGTGAACAGTGAATGGGCGGGGCAGACCATCGCGCAGTTCCGCCAGCAATTTGCGCTGTACCAGATTGAGAATGTCGAGCGCGGCGATCAGTTGCTCGGCGCCGATCCCGCACTGGTGCTGCAACTGGGCGATATCATTGCCCTGGGCGGCAGCCTCGATGCGCTGACCGATCACATGGGCCTGATCGGGCCGGAAGTGCCGGACGCTCGGGCGCTCAACATCCCGCTGGATGAGGCGGTGATTCTGGTGACCCACCGTGATGCGATCGGCAAGCAGCTCAAGCAGTTCAGCCAGTCATCGATTGCCGGGCAGGTGCAACTGGTGGGCATCGAACGCGGCGGCGCGCCCATTCCCCTGGGGCTGGAAACACGCCTGCAACGCCTGGATGTGATGCACCTGATCGGCTTGCGTCCCGCCATCGACAAAGCCACGGCGTTACTCGGCAAGGCAGGGCGGCCGAGTACCGCGACCGATTTGCTGACGCTGTCACTGGGCATGGTGCTGGGGTTGCTGATCGGTCTGATCCAAGTGCCGGCGTTCGGTGCAGCGGTGGGCCTGGGCAACGCGGGCGGCTTGCTGGTGTCGGGGATTATCGTCTCGTCACTGGTGTCGCGCGTGCGCTTTTTTGGTAATACACCCAACGCCGCCCGCAACATTCTTGAAGACATGGGGCTGATTTTCTTTGTCGCAATCGTGGGGGTGAACGCTGGCGCCAACCTGGTTTCACAAATCAGCCCGATCATCGCGTTGAAGGTCGTTGTGCTCGGCTTTGTCGCCTGCACCGTTCCGCCGTTTATCGTCTGGGCGGTGGGGTTTCATGTGTTCAAGATCAACCCGGCGATCCTGATGGGCGGCGTGGCGGGCGCGCGTAGCCACTCCGGACCGGCGCGTGAGGCCGCCAAGGAAATCGACAGCAGCGTGCCCTGGATCGGTTTTCCTGTGGCGTATGCGGTGTCGGGCATTTTGCTGACGGTGTTTGGCTACTTCGCGATGGTCCTCGCACGCTGACGCCGGCTCAAGAGGCGCCTGGCCCCACACACTGTGCGCAGCGTTGATCGTCGGCGGTCCAGCCGGCGTCCGCCATTGCTTGCTTATAGGCCACAGGGTCAAGCAGCGCCGTGTAGCAAACACGCCATGAAACTGCAGGGTTCTGTTTCCTTATGAAGTCATCACTGTGAAAAATTGAAGCACAACCTTGGCGTTAACCCTGGCGACTCAGGCATAAAAAAAGCCCCACGACCGAAGGGGGCGTGGGGCTAAAAATTGGCTGGATGCGACCAACCAAAGGAGCGCTTTACATCACTTGCTGCTGGCGACCACCGTGTCCGGCTGCCAGCCGCCACCGAGGGCCTTGTAGATCGCGACAATCCCACGATACAAGTCCACTTCGGCCTGGGCCTGGGAGTCTTCAGCGGCCAGACGCTCACGTTGCGCGTCAAGCAGCACCAGGAAATCCACCGTGCCCTCGCGGTAGCGGATCGCCGCAAGGTCGGCCGCGGCGCGACTTGATTCACTCTGACGGATCAGCGAGACCAGGCGCTGCTGGCGTTTGCCGTAATCACTGAAAGCATTTTCCGATTCTTCCAACGCCAGCAGCACTTGTTGCTCATAGGTTGCCAGGGCGCCATCGGCCTCGGCGTTCGCGCCGCGCAACCGCGCACGCACACTGCCCAGGTCAAACGCCGCCCAGGTGATGCTTGGGCCGAGGGACCAGGCATTCGCCGCGGCCGACCCGATCTGCGAACCGCGCCCGGCCGTGAAGCCGAGGAAGCCGCTGAGGCTGACCCGTGGGAACAGGTCGGCCTTGGCCACGCCGATACGCGCGGTGGCGGCCGCCAGTTTGCGTTCGGCACTGAGGATGTCCGGGCGGCGCTGCAGCAGTTGCCCTGGGTCGCCGATGGGCAGCGCCTTGGCAATCGCCGGCAGGTCTTTGGGGCTCAGGTCCACGCTCAGCTTGTCGGGGCGCTGGCCGAGGAGGGTGGCGATGCGGTTGCGCTCGCGCACTTGCTCGGCCTGCAGTTGCGGCACGCTGGCTTCAACGGCCGCCAGGCGTGCGTCGGCACGTTCCACATCGAGCTGATCACCGACGCCGGCATCGCGCAGGCTGACGGTAATGGTGCGCGACTCCTGCTGGTTCTTCAGGTTGTCCAGGGCGATGCGTTCACGCAATTGCGCACCGCGCAGTTGACCGTAGGCGTCCACCAGCTCGGCAATCATGGTGACTTGCAGTTGGTACAGGTCGGCTTCAGCAACCTGTTGATCAGCATCGCTGGCTTCCAGGTTGCGGCGGATGCGGCCGAACAAGTCCACTTCCCAGGCCATGTCCAGGCCCAGGTCGTAGCGTTCGCTGTTGACGCGCTTGGTGGTCTGGCCCGGGATCTGGCCTTTGCCCACGTCGCTGCTGGCCCGGCTGGTGACCACCGGCATGATGTCGTTGGCCGCGTCATCGCGAATCGCACGCGCCGCTCGCAGACGGGCAAAGGCTACGCGCAAGTCGCGGTTACCGCTCAACGACTGGGTCACCAGTTGGTCGAGGGTCGGGTCGTCGAACTGCTGCCACCAGATGCCTTCGTACTTGGCGTGGTCATAACTTTTGGTGTCGGCGGCGGCCGTGATGTTGGCCGCCTCCAGCTTCTCGGTTTTGTAGTCCGGGCCCACGGCACAGGCGCTCAGCGCCAGCACCAGCAAGCTCGGTAGAAAGACTTTCACGCTCATTGCTGTGTCTCCAGCTTCAAGGCCTTGGCCGCTTTGCGCGCGTCCTGGCGCTCCACATAGCGACGGATCAGTACGTAGAACACTGGCGTCAGCAACAGACCGAAGAAGGTCACGCCGATCATCCCGGAGAACACCGCCACACCCATGGCATGGCGCATCTCGGCACCGGCACCGCTGGACAACACCAGGGGCACCACGCCCATGATGAACGCGAACGAGGTCATCAGAATCGGCCGCAGACGCAAGCGGCAGGCTTCGAGTACCGCGGCCAGTGGGTCGAGCCCCTCGGCCTGTTTATCCTTGGCGAATTCGACGATCAGAATCGCGTTCTTACACGCCAGGCCCACCAGTACGATCAAGCCGATCTGGGTGAAGATGTTGTTGTCGCCGCCCGAGATGATTACCCCGGTAATGGCCGACAGCAGCGTCATCGGTACGATCAGGATCACCGCCAGTGGCAGGCTCCAGCTTTCGTATTGGGCGGCCAGTACCAGGAACGCCAGCAGTACGCAGAGCGGGAACACGAACAGCGCGGTGTTGCCCGAGAGGATTTGCTGATACGTCAGGTCAGTCCACTCGTAGGTCATGCCGTTGGGCAGTTCCTCTTTCAACAGTTTTTCAATCGCGGCCTGGGCCTGGCCGGAGCTGTAGCCCGGTGCGGCGTTGCCGTTGATTTCAGCGGTGATAAAGCCGTTGTAGTGCATCACGCGGTCCGGGCCCGAGGTGTCGCTGACCTTGATAAAGGTCGCCAGCGGGATCATCTCGCCCTTGTTGTTACGCACTTTCAGCTGGCCGATCTGGTCTTCATCCTGGCGGAACTGTTGCTCAGCCTGCACGTTGACCTGGTAGGTACGCCCGAAGCGGTTGAAGTCGTTGGCATACAGCGAACCCAGGTAGATCTGCAGGGTGTCGAAGATGTCGCTGACAGCCACGCCGTGGGTCTTGGCCTTTTCGCGGTCGATGGCGGCATCAACCTGCGGCACGTTGACCGTGTAGCTGGTGAACAGGCCGAACAACTCAGGCACGCCACGGCTTTTGGTGATGACGTTCTGCACTTCTTTGTACAGCTCGTCGTAACCCAGGTTGCCACGGTCCTCGATCTGCAGGCGGAACCCGCCAATCGTGCCCAGGCCCTGTACCGGCGGCGGCGGGAAGATCGCCATGTAGGCTTCTTCGATGCTGCTGTACTTGCCGTTCAGTGCACCGGCAATCGCGCCGGCCGACAGGCTCGGGTCTTTACGCTCATCGAACGGCTTCAAGGTCACGAACACGATGCCGTTGTTCGGGCTGTTGGTAAAACCGTTGATCGACAGGCCGGGGAAGGCGATGGCGCTTTCCACGCCCGGCTGCTTCATGGCGATGTCCGACATGCGCTTGATCACATCTTCGGTGCGGTCCAGGCTCGCGGCGTCCGGCAATTGCGCGAAGGCCACCAGGTACTGCTTGTCCTGGGCCGGTACGAAACCGGTAGGAGTATGGGCGAAACCCAACCAGGTCAGCACCATCAGCCCGGCGTACAGGAACAGTGCAATACCGCTGCCGCGAATCACCCGGCGTACGGTGCCGACGTAACCATGGCTGGCTTTCTCGAAGAACCGGTTGAACGGACGGAACAACCAGCCGCCGAACACCTTGTCGAGCGCCTTGGAAAAACGGTCCTTGGGGGCGTTGTGCCCCTTGAGCAAGACGGCAGCCAGGGCCGGGGACAAGGTCAGCGAGTTGAACGCCGAGATCACCGTCGAAATCGCAATGGTCAAAGCGAACTGCTTGTAGAACTGCCCGGTCAAGCCGCTGATAAACGCCGCCGGGATAAACACCGCACACAGCACCAACGCGGTGGCGATGATCGGGCCGGTCACTTCGCTCATGGCTTTTTCAGTGGCCGGGAACGGTTCCAGTCCAAGCTCGATGTTCCGCTCGACGTTTTCCACCACCACGATGGCGTCGTCCACCACGATACCAATCGCCAACACCAGTCCGAACAGCGACAGCGCATTGAGCGAGAAGCCAAACAGGTGCATCACCGCAAAGGTACCGATCAACGAAACCGGCACTGCCACCAACGGAATGATCGACGCGCGCCAGGTCTGCAGGAACAGGATCACCACCAGCACCACGAGGATCAGTGCTTCAAACAGGGTGTGAACCACGGCTTCGATGGAGCCGCGCACGAAGACCGTCGGGTCATAGGCAATGCGGTAATCCATGCCTTCCGGGAAGCTCTGTTTCAGCTCCGCCATCTTGGCGCGCACTTCATTGGAGATGTCGATGGCGTTGGAGCCCGGGCGCTGGAAGATCGGGATCGCCACGGCCGGTTGGTTGTCGATCAACGAACGCAGGGCGTACTGGCTGGAACCCAGCTCAACCCGCGCGATGTCTTTCAAACGCGTGATTTCGCCGTTGGCACCGGCACGAATCACGATATTTTCGAACTCTTCCTCAGTGACCAGGCGGCCCTGGGTGTTGACCGACAGTTGGAAGCTGGTGTCATTGGGCGCAGGTTGCGCGCCCAGTGCACCGGCCGCTACCTGGCGGTTTTGCTCGCGAATGGCCGTGACCACATCGGTGGCGGTCAGGTTGCGCGAGGCGGTCTTGTTCGGGTCCAGCCATACACGCAGCGAGTAGTCGCCCATGCCGAACAACTGCACATCGCCCACGCCGCCCAGCCGCGCCAACTCATCCTTGATATTCAGGATCGCGTAGTTGGACAGGTAGAGCATGTTGTAGCGCTGATCCGGGGAGGTGATGTGCACCACCATGGTCAGGTCGGGCGACGCCTTGTCTACGGTGATACCGATGCGCGTGACTTCCTCAGGCAGTTTTGGCTGAGTGCGTGTCACACGGTTCTGCACCTGCACCTGCGCGTTGTCCAGGTCGGTGCCCAGGGCGAAGGTGATGGTCAGGGTCAGTTTGCCGTCGGCGGTCGACTGCGAGGACATGTACAGCATGTTCTCGACGCCGGTGATGGCTTGCTCCAGCGGAGCGGCCACGGTTTCACCGATGACTTTAGGGTTGGCGCCCGGGAAGTTGGCGCGTACCACGACGGTCGGCGGTACCACTTCCGGGTATTCGCTGATCGGCAGCTGGAACAGCGAGATCGCGCCGGCGATCAGGATCAACAGCGACAGCACCGCTGCGAAGATCGGCCGCGAAATGAAGAACTTGGAAAAATTCATCTTGAGTTGTATCCCTTAACCGCGTGGAGTCGCGACGCTGGCAACTTTTGGCGCGGCTTTATCCGGCGCCACTTGCTCCAGGTTGCTGGCTTCAAGCGCTTGTCGTTGTTGTGCCAAGGCGGCGAGGGTTTCCTTGCTGGCCATCGGGATCGTTTCAGGTTGCACAGGCGAGCCCGGACGAATGCGCTGCAGGCCCTTCACGACGATGGTGTCGTCCTTGTTCAAACCGCTGCGTACGATGCGCAGGCCTTCGATCTTCGGCCCCAGTTCCACCGAGCGATACGCCGGCTTGTCGCCGTCCATCACCAGCACGAATTTCTTGCCAAGGTCAGTGCCGACGGCTTCGTCGTTGATCAGCACGGCGGAGTAAGTGCCGCTGCCGACCAGCTTCAAACGTGCATACAGGCCCGGGGTGTATTCGCCCTTGCTGTTATCGAACACGGCGCGACCACGGATGGTGCCGGTGGCCGGGTTGACCTGGTTGTCGACGAAGTTCATCTGGCCCAGGTGCGGGTTGCCGGTTTCGTTGGACAGGCCAAGGTACACCGGAGTGGTTGCACCGCGACGACCTTCGCGCGCCAGCTGGGTGTATTTGAGGTACACGCGCTCATCGGCGTCGAAGTAGGCGTAGACCTTGTCGGTGGAGACCACGCTGGTCAGCGCGGTGACGTCGGCGGTCACCAGGTTGCCGGCGGTAATTTCGGCGCGGCTGACACGGCCGCTGATCGGTGCGGTCACGCGGGTAAAGCTCAGGTTCAACTTGGCCAGGTCCAGCTGCGCCTGAATCCCGGCCACTGCGGCGCGGGCTTCTTGGGCGGCGGTGGTGCGCGAGTCGGCCAGCTCGGCGGAGATCGCATTGCTCTGACGCAGGCGGTCGCCACGTTGCGCTTCGTTATCGCTACGGGTGGCGGCGGCTTTGGTTTGGGCAAGCTGGGCTTCAAGGCGGCGCACTTCAGCCTGGAACGGACGCGGGTCGATCTGGAACAGCAAGTCGCCCTTTTTCACCAGGGCGCCTTCGGTGAAGGCCACCTGGTCGATCTGGCCGGACACGCGCGGACGAATCTGCACGGTTTCCGGGGCTTCCAGGCGACCGGTGAATTCGTCCCACTCGTTGACCGGTTGTTCGAGCACCTTGGCCACACTGACTTTCGCAGGAGGCATGGCGGCCGCTTGTTCTGGGGTCTTGCCGCATGCGCTCATCACCACCACGGCCAAAATCGCCAAGGGGAAGCGCAAATGTTTGAGTGACTGTTCCATGAAGTGCATCCGCCAATGTATTTGAGATGGGCGGATCATGCGCGGCGAGGTGCTATGTCACGAATCGAATGAAGCAAAGGTAACTATCATTCGGAATGATATAAGCGCGAGATTAGCCCTCTAGGATGCGGGTTTCGTTAGGAAGCTATCAATAGGAGTGATGACAAAAGACTGTTGCGCGGGCTGCAAGGAACGCCCGCGCGGTTTTTCAGTCCAGCAGGCGGCTGACTTCGCGCAAACGCACCTCGCTCAGGTTGCCGGTGGAGGCCAGCAGGTTCAATTGGGCCAGCAAGATGCTGTAGCGCTGCTGAGCCAGACGCTGCTGGGTGTCGGTGACTTTCTGCTGCGCATCCAGCACGTCGGTGTTGATGCGTGAGCCGGCTTCAAAACCGTGGGTGACCGACGCCAGGTTAACCTGGCTGGACTTGAGCGCCTGCTTGAGCGCCTGGTATTGGCTCATGCCGCTGGTGACTTGCAGGTACGCCTGGCGCGCCATCAACCCGGCGTTGCGGCGCGCGTCTTCGACCTCATCCAGGGCCTTGCTTTGCAGCGCATGGGCTTCGCGCACGCGGCTGCTGGTGCGGCCACCGCCGTAAAGCGGCACGCTCAACTTGACCCCGACCACGGTCTGGTTATAGCGGTTTTCCGGCAGCGTGACGTCGTACACATCGCCGCCCACCGAGGCAAAGCGGCCGTGGGCGGCGATCAGGTCGAGGGTCGGCAAGTGGCCGGCCTGTTCCTTGTCGATGTCCATTTCGGCCAGGCGCTGGGTGATCTGTGCGCGCTGCACGGCGAGGTTGCCTTGTTGCGCGGTAGTTGCCCATTCGCCGATGGCCGCAGGCACCGGGGCGCTGAATGGCGGCTCCTTGCCCGACCACGGCCGCGCCTGGGCGGCGGTCAACTGGGTGAGCGTTTCGGTGGCGATGTCCAGCGCGCCGCGTGCGGCAATCTGCTCGGCGAAGGCCTGGTCGTACTTGGCCTGCACCTGTTCGAGCGCATTGGCGGTAGCGGCGCCGTCGGCCAGTAAACGCCGTGTGCGGTTCTGGCTTTCCTGCAAGGTTTGCAGTTGTTGTGTGCGGGTGTTCAACAGCTCCTGGTTGAGCAACACATCAAAATAGGCGCGGGCCACGCGCAGCATCAGGTCCTGACGCGCCTGTTCGGTCTGCATTTCGCTGGCGCTGATCAGCAATTTGCTTTGGTCGTGGGCGATCACGTTCTGCCAGCGCAACAGCGGCTGAGTGAGCACCACGGCGTAGGCATTGGTGTTGTTGCGGTTGCGGTGGTAATCGTTGGAATCCTCGGCATCGACCCAGGCGGCGCCGCCCGTGACGGACAGGTCCGGCAGCAGGTTGGCGCGGCTTTGCGGTTCTTTTTCCGCCGTGGCCAGTTGCTGGGCCTGCGCGGCGGCGAACTTCATGTCGTGGCTCAGCGCTTTTTGATACAGCTGGTACAAGTCCTCTGCCGACACAGAGGCCGGGCAGCAGGCGAGGGCAAGCCCGCCCAGGCAGGTGAGCAGGGTGAGGTGTTTTAGATGCAGCCCTGGAATACGCAAGGGTAGGTGCTCCACAAAAAAATTATCGGCTGAGGGTGCTTCTGCGCATCATCAGCACCATGGGAATGCCGATGGCCATAACGGCGCCCAAGGTGCCGAACAGCATGCTGAAGGCCAGCATTTGCGCTTGTTCACGCGCTTGCAGGTAAGGCATCAGGGCCAAGGCTTGTTGATGGCTGGCAAGGCTGAGCGAGAGGAACAGCGGGTTGGATTCCACGCCGCCCCAGCCATTGGCGATCAGGCTGGATTCGGTCACGTGCTCGGAGAGCAGGCGATAGTGCTCCCACGAAAACCGCGTGAGCAGCGTTGCAGCGATGGCGATGCCGACGCTGCCGCCCAGTTGGCGCATCAGGTTCAATACGCCCGAGGCACCGGAGATCAACGTCAACGGCAGGCGGCGCATGGCCAGGTTGGTCAGCGGCACGAAGATCATGCCCAGGCCCAGCCCGCGGATCACCAGCGGCCAGTACAGCGTGTCCGGGTTGCTGTCGAGGGTGAACTGGGTGTGCAGGAACATCGCGTAGCAGTACATGACGATGCCCAAGGTCACGAACACGCGTTCGTCGATCTTGTTTTCCTGGGACAGCTTGCCGATCACCAAGGTACTGATGGCGCTGGCCACCGCCCCGGGGAAAATCACCAGCCCGCTCTGGTACGCGCTTTGCGCCAGCAACGTCTGCAAAAACAGCGGCACCATAAACAAGGTGCTGTACAGCCCGAAGCCCACGCAAAACGCGCAGATGCAGCCCATCAGGAACTCGCGGTTCTGAAACAGCGCGACGTTGACGATCGGGTTGACCGCGCGCCGTTCCCACCAGAAAAACCCCACCAGGCTGAAGCTGCTCAGCAACAGGCAGGCCACCGTCCAGTTGGATTCCAGCCAGTCCCAATGCTCGCCGCGCTCGAGCAGGATCTGCAAACTGCCGACCCCCAGCGCCAACAGGCAGAAACCGCTGTAGTCGACACTGCTGGGTTTTTGCTCGTTGGCCGAATCGCCGATACACAGCCAGCACAGCAACAGGGCCACGGCGCCGATGGGCACGTTGATCAGGAAGATCCAGTGCCATGACAAGGTGTCGATCAGGTAACCACCGACCGTCGGCCCAAGGGTCGGCCCCATCATTACGCCGACGCCGTACAGCGCCATGCCGCTGCTGACCTTTTCCTTGGGGAACACGTCGTAGATGATCGCCTGGGAAATCCCCAGCAAGCCGCCGCCCGCCAACCCCTGCAGCACGCGAAATGCCACCAGTTGCCACAGCTCAGCGGAGAACGCGCAGCCCACCGACGCCAGCACAAACACGGCGGTGGAGACCAGGTAATACCGGCGCCGCCCGAACCAGGCAGACAACCAGCCGCTGACCGGCAGAATCACCACGTTGGCCACCACGTAGCCGGTGGAGACCCACGAGATTTCATCGACCGACGCCCCATAGGTGCCCATCAGGCTGGGAATCGCGACGTTGACGATGGTGACGTCGAGCAACTCCATCATCGACACCAGCGTCACGGTGAACGCAATCAGGTACGGCGACCTCATAGCGTTTGGCTGGCGTTGTGTGGCGTGGCGACTTCGACGAAGGCGCTCATGCCGGGGCTCAACAAGCCCTTGTAGTCATCCGGCACGTCTTTGAGCGCAATCCGCACCTGGACGCGCTGCACCACCTTGGTGAAGTTGCCCGTGGCGTTTTCCTGGGGCAGCAGCGAGAACTTCGCCCCGGTCGCCGGTGCCAGGCTTTCGACCACGCCGTCGAAGGCGTGGCCGGGAAACGCATCCACCGTGACCTTGGCGTGTTGGCCGACACGTACGCGGCCAACTTGAGTTTCCTTGAAGTTGGCGGTAATCCACAGCGGGTCGGTGGCAATCAGGCTCAAGAGCTTCTGGCCGGCGACCACGAACTGGCCGGGTTCGACCTCTTTTTTCGAGACAATACTGCGCACCGGCGCAGTCTGGCGGGCGTCATGCAGCTTGATGCGGGCTTGCTCGAGTTCGGCTTGCGCCGCCGCGATCCGATAGTCCTGCACCTTGAGCTCGGCCTTGTTGGCCAGCGTGCTTTGCGCGGCGGCCTGGGCATTGCTGCGGGCCGCTTCCTGGGCATGGCTCAACGCGTCGAAACGCGCCTTGGCCAGTTCCAGGTCCTGAGTGCTCAGCACACCTTGGGCGCCCAGGCGGCGGGCGCGCTGGTAGTCGTTGCGCGCTTGCTCCAGGTTGGCGCTGGACTGTGCCAGCGCCGCTTGTGCGGCCTGGCGCATGGCAACTGCGCCGAGAATCTGGCTGTCCAGCGCACCCGGGCTGCCGCTGCGTCCGGCAGCGGCGAGCAAGGCTTGCCACTGTGCTTCGCGCTGCTGCACCTGGTATTGATATTCGCTGTCGCGTATCTGAAACAGCAGGTCACCGCTTTGCACGGTGACGTTATCCATCACCGGCACGCTCATCACCACGCCCGACAGCTTGGCCCGCACCGGGATGATCACGCCGTCGAGTTCCGCGTTGTCGGTGCTCACGTAGGCGCTGGAATACTGCCAGCGCTGCCAGCCGAGCAGCAGCAACCCACCCACCACGGCGACGCACAGTGTCATTTTTATAAGCTTGCCTTTGGTCATGTCCTACTCCCTGTGTTCATGCGAGGCTCAGACGCTGTGTTCAACCTGACGCACAGGGCGGTCCGTGGCGCGTTGCGCTTTTTCCTGGAGGAAGTGATGCACGCCATCCCACAGGTCGATGCGCGAGTTGATCGCGGTTTTGGCGCTTTCGATCATGTGCTGGTGTTGCGCGGGCGTGGTGACGATTTCGGCGATGATGCGCTTGGCCGCCGGGCCGTGATCGTCGCCGTCCATTTCGATGTGGCGCTTGAGGTAATACGTGAGCATCGGCACCTCGGTTTCACTCACCGACCATTGCGACAGCAGGCGGCCGAACATGTCGGGGATGATGTCTTCACGGCCAAAGAAGAAGTACGCCAGCACCGCTTCGGTCGAGCCGTGCTGCGCGACATCGAGGGTCTGGCACATGAACACTTTGGCTGCCAGCGGAATGTCGCGGTCGCTGAGCGCCTTGGCCAGCGGCACCTGGGCCTGGATCGCAGCGAGGAAACGCCGGAACACTGAACTGTCGGCGCCGATTTCATCCATGGCCGTGAGGTACAGGTCCAGGTGGCTGATAAAGCCGCCGTCCGGGTGTTCGTCGGTTTCTTCGCCCACCACGATTTCATTGATCAAGCGCGCGGCGGTGATGTGCACCGGCGGCACCCACGGCAACTCGACGCAGGTGAGGTCGCGCTGGATGCGCTTGAGCAAGGTCATGAAATCCCACACGGCGAACACGTGGAATTCCATCAGCGTGCGCACGTCTTCAACCGTGCGGATAGTGGCGAACAGCGGGTGGCTGAATAACTGCTCGCGTTCGGTTTCGATGTGGCTGTCGATATCAAAAGGCATACATGCTCCTGCAGCCTGAGTCTTCAGGCGGGAAAATCCATTCGGAATGTTTGGGTGAGTGTTCAGTCGTTTACCGTGTCTCCACGGTAGGGGTGGCGGCTGGTGGCGTACTTGAAGGACGCGACGAAGTGCTTTTCCAGCAAGTACTGCCGGTCTGTGTACCAGCCCGCGTCCAGCAGTTGGCGGTGCACTTTTGGCAGTCGCCAGCACGGCACCGCAGGATAAAAGTGATGCTCCAGGTGAAAGTTCGCGCCGGCGTGCAGCCAAGTGCACAGCCGCGAGGTGCGCGAGCGCGCAGGCGGTGCTTCATCGCCTTCGCTGAACGCATGTTCCTGGTAGGCATTGAAAGCCGACACCAGAAACGCCACCGCCAGGCTCCCGCAAAACCCCAGCAGCAACCCGTCGATCTGCCACAGCGCCACGGCGTACACGCACAACCAGCCCACTTGGCAGGCGATGTTGCAGCGCGCCAGCCGTTGCACCTGCGCCGCGCTCAGGGGCAGCGGCGAAGGGCTGCTCAGTGGGCCGAACGCCAGGCGCACGGTGGCGTGCAGGTAGTTCGAGGTTGCGAGCAAACGCGACAGCGCGATGCGGCTTGCCAGCGTGCGATAGCGCGAGAAGTGCCGGTAGTCCGGGTCTTTTGCGCTGTTGCTGTAGCGATGATGTTGCCAATGGTCGACGAAGTAACCGGTCACGCAGAACCCCGGCAGCAGCGAACTGGTAAGAATGCCCAGGTAGCAGCTGTGCATCGGGTTACCGCTCAGGTTGAAGTGGAAGCCTTCATGCCCAAGGATCGCTTGCAGAAACAATCCGTACCCGGCCACCACCAGCAAGGGCGAACACAGCAGCACCCACACGGTGGGCGCCGTGTTTGCCACCCACACAAACAGGGCAAGGGGCAGCAGGTACAGGCTCACGGCGTAAGCGATGATCAGCAGCGACTCGCCCGTGCGCGCCTTGAACAAGGCGCGGTCGAGACGGACCTGGGGCTTGGGGTGCAGTTGTCTGGCCATTGGCGAGGCGTTACTCGATCAGTTCAGGTTTGAGCGCCAGGTGCCCGCCGCGTGTGAGCGTGCGCAGGCGCATGGCGATAAAGGCGTCGACCACACTTGGCGCGATGCGCGCGGTGTACATGGCCAGCGTGCCCATGAAGGTTAGCCCGCGATTGCGCAAACCGTTTGTGCGGCAGGCGCGCACCAGGCCGTCAGAGGCTGCACCGAGTTTTTCTTCCAGAGACAGCAGGGTCTTGTCACCCCGCTTGAAGGTCACCAGGCGCTTGACCGACAGCCCCACCCGCTGGGCCGGCAAGTGAATCGCCGTGTCGATGAACCCCGGGTACACCGTGACCACATCCAGCTGCCCGCGATACTGCATGCGCAGCACGTCCGAATAGGCGCTCAACGCGCGTTTGCTGGCGGCGTACGCGGCCACATAAGGCGCATTCACCAGGGCGAACAGCGAGGATACGTTGACCACTTTGCCGCGTTTGCGCAGCAGCCCCGGCAAGAAGCCGGCCACCAACTGCCACGGTGCAAACAGGTTTACATCCACTGCGCGGATGACTTCGTCGGTGATGCCGGTTTCACCGCGTTCCAGGGTCAGCGTGCCGGCGTTATTGACCAGAATGTCGATGTCGCCGAAATCGGTGGAGATAGCGCCGATCACCGACGCCAGCGCGCGGCGGTCGCACAGGTCGACCTGATAAAACCCGTCCAGCAGTTCCGGCTCCTGCGGCGCCAGAATGTCCAGGCCAATCACCGTGGCGCCTTGTTGCTTGAGTTTGCGGGCGGCGGCTTGGCCCAGGCCACGCGCGCAGCCGCTGATGACGATGATTTTTCCGAGCAGGTTCATGGGTGCGCTCCGGCGATGCTGAAGGTTGAGTGGGACAAATAGGTGTCGAGGTTGCTCGCCATCGAGATCTTCGCCGGCGGGTGAAATTGCAGACCGCGGCAGGCCATCAACCCATTCGAACTCTGGTTGCTGGTGATAAATGCCATGCCGCCGAGCATCGCGTGGGCCTGGTCCGACAGCTCGGTCAGCAGCTGCTCGATGCCATAACGCACCAGCAGCAGACGGGCCAGCACGTTCGGCAGGTCCTGGGGGTTGCGCTCGATATCCAGCGCCGCGCCTTCCAGCGCGCTGATTGCCAATTGCAGGTTGGCCGCCAGGTCCACGCGGTGATGCGCGGTCCAGCGTCCTGCGTCGGTCACCGTCTCGATCAGGCCGGCGCAGGCACCCACGTAGGACGCGCAAATCAACAGTTCGAACCAGATGAAACCGACGGTTTGCACGTCGCCCAACAGGTGCTTGTAGCCGGCGGAAAACAGCATGCGTTCGGGCACCAGCACTTCATTGAGGCGTACCTCGATGCTTTCGGCAGCGGCCAGCGCGGTGTTCTGCCAGAACGGCGCGCGGCTGATGCCTGGCGCGTTGGCGGGAATCAACGCCACCATCAGCTCTTCGCCCTGTGGGGTCTGGCGGGTATAGCTGGCGGTGAGCAAGTCCATCGAGCGGCCGAGGCAGCAGGGTTTTTTGCTGCCACTGAGCAACACGCCCTCGGGGGTGTGCACGGCCTGCATGTTCGAGTCGAGGATGCCCGCGCCCGAGTTGCCCTCGGCAAACCCCGAGGACAGCAACAAACGGTTCTGTGCAACGGCCGCCAGCAACAGGCCTTCGGCGCCGCCCCCGTTTTGGGTGAGCGCCAACAGGCTCGCCACCGAAAACTGGTGCATGGTGCTGGCCACCGCCAGCGAGGGCGACCGCGCGCCCAGGGCGATCTGCACATGCACGGCATCGAGGATGCCTGCACCCAACCCACCGGCGGCGCGGTTGACCAGCAGCCCGACCGGCCCGTGTTGCTTGAACAGGGCAATAACGCTGCTCTCGGGGGCTTCGCGTTCGGCGACGGCGAGGGCGGCCAGGCGCGCGTCAAATTCCGGGGCGTAGCGGTCAAGCAAGGCGCGCGAGCGGTTTAACAATGACAGTGACATGGCTCAGGCCTTCAGGTAGCTCGCCGGGAACAGGCCGGTGATGATCGAGTGGATATTTTCGCGAATGGCCTTCTGCGCGACGGGGTCGAGCATGTCGGCGAGCATCGGCAGGCCCAGGTCAAAGCGCGAGGTGAAGGTGATAATCGCGTCCTTGCCATCGGGCAGGACTTGCCAGGTGCCCGAGAAGTGATCGACATCGCCGGCCATTTGCTCGAAGTGGATCTCGCGGGTCTGAGCGTTGAACGTGTCGCGCTCCTGCCACTTGAGAATGCCGCTGTGGAAGTTGACCTCCCAGGAGGTGAACGACACGTCGTCGCTGACCTTGTTGATGGTGATATTGCGCACCGAGTCGCACAGCTCGACGTAGTGGCTGAAGTCGCTGATCACGGCGAAGACTTCATCAGCGCAGGCATGGGGGATATGTGCCTGGACATTGACTTCTTGCATGGGGTAACTCCAAAGATCAAAGGGGTGAGACAGAGGTGGTGAGCGCCTGGGCGAATCCCTCGATCAACCAGTTGCAGTCCTGGGCGGTGAGCAGCGGCGACGGTGTAAGCCGCACGACACGGTGGTCATTGAGCGAGTGGCACACGATGATGTGCTGCTCGATCAGGGCCATGACCATATTCGCGGCGATCGAGGCGTCGCTGAACTCAAAGCCCAGCAGCAAGCCGGCACTGCGCAGCGTGACGCGCTCGGCCAGGCCCATGCGCTGCAACAGCGCGCTGAAACGTGCGTGCAGGTCCTGGCCCAGCAGCCGTGCCCGCGCCACCAGGTCTTCTTGCACCATCACCTGCAGCGTGGCCTGCACGGCCGCCATGGCCAGCGGGTTGGCGCCAAAGGTCGAGGTGTGCACCGTGGGGTTGCGGTTGAACGGCGCATAAATGGCCGCGCTGGAGACCATGGCGCTGACCGGCACGCAGCCGCCGGACAGGCTTTTGCCGACCAGCATGATGTCGGGCACCACCTGTTCCTGATCGCACGCCCACCAATGGCCGGTACGGCCCAGGCCGGACTGGATTTCGTCGATGATCAGCACGGCGCCGTACTGGTCACACAGCTCGCGTACCCGCGTCATGTAACCCGGTGGCGGCAGGATCACGCCGGCTTCGGCCTGGATCGGCTCGAGAATCACGCAGGCTTTTTCCGGCGAGGCGAGCAGTTGCTGTTCCAGCGCAGCGCTGTCGCCGAACGGCACGAATGCGCTTTCGCTGAGCAGGCCACTGAACGGTTCGCGGTAGCTTTCGCGGCCGGTAACGGCCAGCGCGCCGAGGGTCTTGCCGTGGAAACCGCCGAGCGTCGACAGCGTGCGACGGCAGCCGTTAAGCCGGGCGAGTTTCAGGCCGGCTTCGGTGGCTTCGGCGCCCGAATTGCAAAAGAACACATAGTCCAGGTTACCCGGGCAGCGCGCTGCCAGCGCTTGCGCGGCCAAGGCTTGTTGCGGGTTGAGCAGCAGCTTGCTGGCCAGCGCGTTTTGCTGCAGTTGGCGGGTCACGGCATCCACGACAACCGGATGGCCGTGGCCGAGGAAAAACACCCCATAGCCGCCGGCATCCAGGTACTGACGGCCTTGGCTGTCATAGATGTAGACGCCCTGGCTTGAGTGTTCGATCGGCAAGTTCATCAAGGACGCGAGGCGTGCGTAGCCCGAGTTCACATGCTGGCGAAAATACTGGTCAATCTGTGCGGCGTCGGCGGCGGGTTCCAGTTCTGTCAGGTGCAAGTTCATGCCACGGATGCCTCTGCGACAGGTGGAACCGGCTGTTTGAGCATCCGCGTCAAGGCGCCGAGCTTGGGGGCCAAGTGATTGAGTGACAGCAGCAATTCGCGGCTGACGTCGCGTGCACCGAAGGCCGGCTCACCGAGCAACTCGGGCAACGAAGTGGGCAGCGGCGTGCGCAGGCAGGCATAGCGGCACAGTTGGTTGGCGCGGCCCAGTGCCGCCTGGACGGCACCGGTCAGTGCCGGCAGAAACACCGGCCGGATCAGGCGCTCATAGATGTCCGGCGCCATGCAGCGAGGCCGTGTGAACGGTTGCGCCTGGGCTTGCATGGACTCGCACATCAGGTCCAGCAGGCCGGTGAGGTCCAGCGCCTGTGGGCCGCTGGTGAGGAAGTAGTCCGCGCCGATCAAGCGCCGGTGCAAGGCGTTGGCAACTGCCTGCGCCGCCACGTCGCGGGCAATCAGGTCGATGTAGCCGGCAGGCGGGCAGGGCACGATAGGCAGCACGCCGGACATCATCAGCCCCATGGTCATGTGAAAACCCTGGAAGTTGGGCATGTGCCCGGTGTCGGAATTGCCGATGATGATTGACGGGCGAAAAATCGACACGTCGATACCGGAAGAACGCACCAGCGTTTCGGCCTGGCGCTTGGCGACTTCGTACGGTGTCTCGGCCTGCACGCCTTCGTAGTAGTCACATGGGTGGGTGAAGGCGGTGCTGATGTGATAGAGCGGCACCTTGGCTTGCTGCACAAAGCGCACGACGTTTTCGGTACCCAGGTAATTGACCGAAAAGATCTGGTCGATGTCGCCATCCATGCGGGTGACCGCTGCGGCGTGAATGACCCAGTCGACGCGTTGCAGCAGCGCTTCATAATCCTCGGCAGCCAGCCCCAGCCGGGGGCGGCAGATATCACCGCTGAGCACTTGCACCTGCGGGTGGCGGATGCGGCTTTTGCGCGCCAGGCAGACCAGGTTGAAATCCTCTGCCAGGCAGTCGATCAGTGACTCGCCGAGTACGCCCGAGCCTCCTGTGAGAAGGACGGTTAATTTTTGCTGTTCTGACATGTAGGACGCTTCCTGCGGACTCATCGAAAGAATTAACGGTGCGTTCCGCCGAATCCCAGGCACACGTGCCCCTGGCGAACACTCTTGTATCCACTTTCGGTGGCGCTGACGTGCGTTGGGGGAAGGCAGTCAGCGCTTAACGTTTTCGCGAATAAGATGCGATCGATATTGGCCTTTTGATATCACCGCGTCTTGAACGAAACGCTTGTCTTGCGCAAAACCTTGGCCGCCGTGAGCGGGGTCATGCCGATCATGCGGCGCATCATGCGCGCCAGGTGCGCCTGGTCGGAGAACCCGCCATCGGCGGCGGCGTCCGACAAGCTGGCGCCGCCGGCCAGGGATTTGGAGGCGCGCTCGAGTTTGTTCCAGATGATCCATTGGGACAGGGAAACGCCCATCTGGTGCGTCGCCACACACCGCAGGCGCGGGCTGGACAGGCCGACCGCATTGGCGGCGCGGCTGACGGAACCGGGACCGTCGCGGTCCAGGCGCAGGATGTTCAAGGCTTTATAGAGGCGTTGGTCGATGGGCGGCGTAATCGCCAGCAAACGCGCGAGCGCGTCGACAAACTGGGGCAGGGACGTGGTACCGCGAAAGCACTCCAGCAGTTCGTCACTGGCCAGGGCGATGCCATTGTCTTGCAGCAATGCGTTGAGTGCACGGCCCAGTGGCGTGTCCGGATTGACGTACACAAACGCCACCGGATGACTGTCGGCCACGGCGCGGTGTTCGACGTTGGGGCCGATGATCACTCCCGCCGCGCGGATCAACTGGCCGGGCAATTCCAGGGTGACCGGTTGGTGCACGCCGATGCACAGCTGAATGGCGACATGGGAATGGGCAGAGTTCTGATCCGCGCGACCGATGTAACCGGCCCATGAATCGCCAAAAGTAACGCTGCCGTCCCACATGTAAGGTCTTCCTGACTCGAAGGGTGAGTTTTCCGTGTGCAGGGTAGGCCTGCACAGGTCTTGATTCAAGCTCCGGGCGCGCAGTCAGCGTTGCAGCGCCGCACGCATGCCGGCCAGTTTGATGCAGGTTTCGTCGTATTCGCAGGCAGGGTCGGAGTGCTCCACGATCCCGCACCCCGCAAACAGGCGAGCCTGGTTGCCCTTTAACAGGGCGCTGCGCAGGCCGACGATGAATTCGCCATTGCCATGTGCGTCCAGCCAACCCAGCGGCGCCGCGTACCAGCCACGATCAAAGCCCTCGAATTGGCGGATATGCTCCAGCGCCTGTTGGCGTTCATGGCCGCCGACCGCGGGTGTCGGGTGCAGGAGCGCAACCATGTCCAGCAAACTGCGCCGCGGGTGCAGCGGCCCTTCAATCAGCGTGGCCAGGTGTTGCACGCGGCTGAGGCGCTTGATATGCGGCGCGGGCGGAACCTGCAACGGGGCCACCCACGGCGCAAGGTCGCGCTGGATGATCTGCACCACCACCGCGTGTTCGTGCTGGTTCTTTTCGCAGGCGAGCAGCGCGTGCGCCAGTTGCGCGTCGTGCTCAGGGTTGGGGTCGCGGCGGGTGGTGCCCGCCAGCGCCAGGGTTTGCAGGTGGCCATTGTGCAGCTTGACCAGGCGCTCGGGAGACGCGCCGATGAAGCACGCCTGGTATCGGCGAAAGGCAAACAAATAAGCGCCGGGGTCATTGCTGGCGAGGGTCGCCAGGGTGCGGCCGGCATTGATAGGCCGGGAAAATTCACTGAGCACTTCTCGCGCCAGCACCACCTTTTGCAATGGGGTGTCGCGCAACACCTCGAGGGCGTGGGCGATCTTACTTTCCCAGCACGCGCGCGGCAGGCACTGGTCACGGGTGTGGTGGGGCGCCGCCGTGGGGCGTGGGCCGGACACGTAGCGGTCCATCAGCGCGTGCCATTGATTCAACACGTGCTCGCAGCAGCGCTGCGCCACATCGTCGGCCGCCACCCGTTGTTGGCACAGCAGCCAGCAGGCATCGCCGTCGCGCACCAGCAACAGCGTCATCAACAGCAGCGAGGCATCGCCAAAGCCCTGCCACGCAGGGCTGGCCTTGACCTGATGATCAAACCGAAAGCCGCCGCACACCGTCGGCGCCAATGGGCCGTGGACCACGGCGCCTTCGAGCCAGTCCCGCCATTGCGCATCCACCGTGGCAAAACGTTGAGCACCGGCGCCGATAAGTTCAGCCGCCACGCCCCAGCCGAACAGACTTTTGTCATCTTCCGGCGCGCGCCAGAACAGGCACTCGGCGTGCGGCTCGTCGACACGTTCGAACAGCGCCAGCAGGTCCAGCGCGGTGATGTTCAGTGCATAACTGGCCAGCACGGGTTTGCCGTGTTCGATAGCACGCTGGCGAGCGCATTCGAACACCTCGGTCAGGCCGGCGGCATGGCCCTCCAGCTGCGTAAAGGCGCTCATGCCGGTGTTCTCGTTGCGCGCCAATGCAGCACTTGCTGGCCGATGTACCAGTGGATGATCTGGGCGAACAGGGTTTCCATGAAGTGCGGATCCAGCCCGGCTTGCTCGGCCCATTCGCGGCGTTGCGGGAGCATCTGGGCCACGCGTTCAGGCGCGGCAATGCTGCTTTCGCTCGGTTTGAAACGTGCAGCGGCTTTGACGTAAGCCATGCGTTGACGCATGAGTTCGATGATCTGGTGGTCCAGTGAATCGATGGCGTGACGGATGTCCGGCAGGCCATCACAGGCGTCGGGTGTTTTCATCAACAGGTTTCCTTCAGGGCGGGCGATAGGGTCAGCAGCGTCGCGGCGATAGCGTCGATAAGTGCCTGGCGTTGCTCAATCAGGTAAAAGTGGCCGCCGGGCCAGCGCTGCAGGTGCAGTGGCTGATGACTGGCGGCTTGCCAGGCATGGGCTTCATCCAGCTCGATTTCCGGGTCTTGCTCTGGGTAGAACACCGTGATGCGGCTGTTGAGCGGCTGCGGTTGCGCGCAGGTGTAGGTTTCAACCACGCGGTAGTCACCGCGCAGGCCCGGCAGGAACAGTTCGCACAGGGCCGGGTCGTCCAGCAATGGGTTGGGCCGCTCGGACAAGCGCCGCACGTCGTCGAGCAACGCCGCATCCGGCCCCAGGTGCAGATTCCCGCCGCGCTGGCGGTGTGGCGCCGGATGGGCGGACACGAACAGGTGGTCGACGGCGATTGCGCGTTGCTCCAGGCGTGCGGCCACTTCATACGCCACCACCGCACCCAGGCTGTGACCGAACAACGCCAGTGGCCGGTCGGCGTAACCCTGCAAGGCATGGGCGGCGCCGTCGGCCAGGCGCTGCATGTCAGTCAGGCACGGCTCGCTGAAACGGTCTTCGCGGCCCGGGTACTGGATGGTCAACAGGTCGATGTCGGCGGGCAGGGCGTTGACCCAGTCACGAAAGAAACTCGCACTGCCCCCGGCATGCGCAAAACACACCAGGCGCCAGCGCGGCATGGGTGTCAGGCAGTAGGCGCGGACCCAGCGGCTCACGAGGCGGCGCTCTGCAACCAGGCCTGGCGCAGGCGTTCGCGCAGGTCCTTGCGGCTGACTTTGCCCACGCCGGTGTGCGGGAACTGCGCGATGAATTCGATGCGGTCCGGCACCTTGAACGCGGCCAGGCCCTGGCCACGCAAGTGCTGCTTGAGCGCAAACGCCGACGGCGCCGGGTCGCGGGCGACGATAAACGCACAGGTGGATTCGCCCAGCACCGCATCCGGCATCGCCACCAGCGCGGCGTCGTGCACCTGCGGATGACTGATCAGCAGGTTTTCGACTTCTTCGGCGGCGACCTTTTCGCCGCCACGGTTGATCTGGTCCTTGTCGCGACCTTCAACCACCAGGTAACCCTCGGCGGTGCGCCGGACCCGATCACCGCTGCAATAAAAACCGTCGGCGGTGAACGCCTTGGCATTGTGCTCGGGCAGGCGGTAATAGCCACGAATGGTGTATGGCCCGCGCACCTGCAGCTCGCCGACCTCGCCGTCGGGCACCGCTTGGCCGTGTTCATCGACAATGCGAATTTCATCATCGGCGCTCAGCGGGCGGCCCTGGGTATGCAGCAGGTGATCGGGGTGATCGTCCAGGCGGGTAAAACACAGCAAGCCCTCGGCCATGCCCAGCACTTGTTGCAAGGTGCAGCCCAGAGTCGGCGTGACACGTGCCGCTGCGCTGCCGAGCAGCTTTGCGCCGCCGACTTGCAGCAGGCGCAGGCTCGACAGGTCGGCCTGGCGCTGGGCCTGGGCGTCCAGCCATAACATCGCCAGCGGCGGCACCAGCGCGGTGACGGTGACGCGTTGCTCGCTGATCAGCGCGAAGCAGCTTTCAGGGTCGCAGCGACGTGTACACACCACACGCCCACCGGCCAGCAGGGTGCCGATGACGCCCGGGCAACACAGCGTGAAGTTGTGCGCCATGGGCAGCGCGGTGAGGTACACCGTGCGCGCGTCCAGGCCGCACACCGCGCTGCTGGCGCGCACGTTATAGAGGTATTCGGCGTGGCGGCGCGGGATCAGCTTGGGCGTGCCGGTGGTGCCGCCCGACAGCTGGAAACACGCCACGGCGTCAGGGCGACCGGCGTCCTGCTCCAGCGGCTCGTGGTGATACAGCGCACTCAAGGCGATGAATGCCTGCGCGTCACCGTCGATCACCACGTGGCGCAGATGCATGCTCTCGGCGGCCAACTGACGCGCCATTTCACGGCAGTCGAAGCCGTCCAGTTCGGCGCAGCCGATGTAGGCCGTGGCCTGGGCAAACCTGCAAAAACCGCCGATCTCGTGCTGACGGTGGGCGGGCAGGGCGAGGATCGGCCGGGCGCCGAGGCGGAACAGCGCAAAGCACACTTCGATAAACGCGCTGCCGTTGGGCAAGTGCACCACCACGTTATCGCCTGCCGCCACCCCCAGCGCACGCAATCCGCCAGCCAGGCGCCGGCAACGGTCCGCCAGGCTGCGGTAGTTCAGATGTAACGGGCCGTCAGTGATGGCAATCGCCGATGGGGTGCGTGCAGCCACCGTCTCCAGTGCCTGGGCGAACGTCTGGTCTTGCCAGTAACCGGCCTGCCGGTAGCGTTCGGCGAACGCGGCGGGCCAGTCTGGCGCATCGTCAACGGTGTCTGAATCGCGTGCGCAGGTGTGCAATGACATGGAATCCCCTATTTGTAGAAATAACTGGCTACAAATGTCCAAATGAGATCTATTATCATTGTCTTTCGCCGGCAGCTTCTCAACGCCAAGGCTTTCGGACCTGTGACTTTTTCATTAGATGAAATACACAGCGGCTTTAAACAGGGAGGTTTACGGTTTAAAAGCCTCCTCCTCACTCAGGTCAGGCCCCGCGTAATGGCCTTAAAGGATCAAGGGAAAACCCAATGACTATTACGATCATCGCCCCCAGCCACCAAGAGACGCAGGCCGAACCCAAGGGCAACCAACCCGGCACGGTCTACCTGGAACCGCACATGACGTTGGTCACCGGCACGCTGTGGTCACAGAGCGAAAAC
Organism: Pseudomonas sp. 14P_5.3_Bac1; assembly: GCF_025466135.1. Taxonomy (NCBI): domain Bacteria; kingdom Pseudomonadati; phylum Pseudomonadota; class Gammaproteobacteria; order Pseudomonadales; family Pseudomonadaceae; genus Pseudomonas; species Pseudomonas sp. 14P_5.3_Bac1. The sequence goes on from NZ_JANLOF010000022.1 coordinate 53,450, forward strand.
TGGGTGGAAGACCCGTTGGAGCGCGGCCTCAAATTGATCCTGGTGCAGAGCGGTGAGTTGTCGTGCCGCATTCCCGGGCACAGCGAGCAATCGATCAAGGGGCCCAGCCTGTGCACCATCGTCAATGACGGCGAGTTCACCTCGTCGCAGATCTACGGCACCTCCACGCCGCTGCGCTACACCATCGTGCAACTGGACCTGGAATCCCTCGACCGCCACCTCGGCATGGCCCCGCGCAAGTTGTTGACCAGTGGCGGCGGCGACCCGTACATGATGGTGCGCCCGGCGCCACGCGCGATGCAGGCGCTTGCCACACAGATTGCAACGTGCCCGATGCAGGGGCCGAGCCGCTCGTTGTACCTGGGTGGCAAAGCGCTGGAGCTGACTGCCCTGAGCGCGCAATTTTTGCTCGGTGAACGGGGCCAGCCGGAACAAAAGCTGCGCATTACCTCCTCGGACGTGGAGCGTGTCCACGCCGCACGCGATCGCCTGGTGCGCTCGTTGCTGGAGCCGCCGAGCCTGAACGCCCTGGCCAGCCATGTGGGCATGAGCCCGCGCAAACTCACCGCGGGCTTTCGCAAGGTGTTTGGCACCAGTGTGTTCGGCTACCTGCACGAGCATCGCCTCAGCGAAGCACACCGCATGCTCAGCGACGAGGAAAGCAACGTCTCCACCGTCGCTTACGGCGTGGGGTTCAGCCCGGCGCATTTCTCGATTGCCTTCCGTAAACGCTACGGCGTATCACCCAGCGAGATCCGTTGAGCGTGGGTCGGTGTCTCTGAATCGAATGAAAAGGCCCGTGCATCTAAAGCCCTGAGCGCTTTCTGAAAACCTGCTTGCGATAGAGTTCCAATTGAGAATGGCTTCCATCTTGGTGAGCCAGGGACTTTATCCAGACGGGTCACAGGAAGCTTTTCATGAGCGAGCTGACAACAGCAGACACCCCCTCACTGCGCACATGGCTGATCGAACACCTCGCCCAGTTGTTGGGCGCCACCACGGCAGACATCCACAACCTGGGCGATGAGGAAAACCTCCTCGGCTGCGGGCTCGATTCCATCCGCCTGATGTACCTGCAGGAACGTTTGCGCAGTCAAGGCTTGCACATCGACTTTGCCCAACTCAGCGCACGACCCTGCCTGGCGGCGTGGCTGGGATTGTTGCAAGGCCAGGTGCCGCAGCACCGGGTAACCGATGCTGCGCCGTTGGCAGCGCCGGATGACAGCTTTGCACTGAGCGCCGTGCAACAGGCGTACTGGCTGGGGCGCGGGCCGGACGAGGTGCTGGGCAATATCAGTTGCCACGCGTGGCTGGAGTTCGATTGCCAGGGCATTGATCCGCAGCGCCTGGAAGCGGCGGTCAAGTGTGTGCAGGCGCGGCACCCGATGTTGCGGGCAAGTTTCAATGAAGGTCGGCAGCGGATTCTGGCGGCGCCAGCGTTGCCGGTGTTCGATCACCAATCCTGGCGTGACCATGCGCCAGCCGCCGCACACCAGGCCTGGCAAGCGCTGCGTGATTGGCGCTCGCATGAGTGCCTGGCGGTGGAGGCGGGGCAGGTGATGCTGGTCGGCCTGGTGCAGTTGCCGGACGGCCGTGACCGCGTATGGCTGAGTGTCGACCTGTTGGCCGTGGACGTGGAAAGCCTGCGCTTGTTGATGGCGCAGCTGGGTGAGGCCTATCAGGCACCGGCCGCGCTGGCGCCGCCGCCCACACTGCACTTTGCCGATTACCTGAGTCGGCGCCGCCAGCGGCGCGCCGAGGCGTATGAGCGCGACCGCGAACACTGGTGCCAGCGCCTGGCACAGTTGCCCGATGGCCCGGCATTGCCATTGGCCCGTACGCCAGAGTCGATCCGCGCACCCCGCTTCAGCCGTCAGGCGTTTGTGCTCAGCCCGGCCGAAGCCGAACGTCTGCAACGCCAGGCGACCGCCCACGGCCTGACCTTGCCCAGCGTCTTCGCCACGGCCTTCAATGCGGTCTTGGCGCGCTGGAGCGAACAGCCGAATTTTTTGCTCAACGTGCCGTTGTTCGACCGCCACGATGACCAGCACGCCGTCGACCAGGTGATTGCCGACTTCACCACCTTGCTGCTGGTGGCCTGCGAAGACGCGCCGCAGTTAGCGTTTGCCGAAGGCGCCCGGCGTTTCCAGCGCGACCTGCACGCCACCATCGACCACGCAGCGTTTCCCGCGTTGGAAGTGCTGCGTGAGGCCCGTCGCCAAGGGCACCCCCGTTCGGCGCCGGTGGTGTTTTCCTGCAACCTGAGTGATTCGAGCTTTGTACCGCAGAGTTTTCGCGAGGTGTTCGGCGACCTGCATGACATGCTCTCGCAAACCCCCCAGGTGTGGTTGGACCACCAGCTGTATCGGGTCGAAGACGGTGTGCTGCTGGCCTGGGACAGCCTCACCGAGCTGTTTCCCGACGGCGTGCTGGCGGCCATGTTCACCGCCTACATCGAACTGGTGCAGCGCCTCGCCGACAGCGACTGGAATCAGCCGCAGCCGGTGCTGTTGCCGCTGGCGCAACAGGCGCGGCGCGACCGGCAGAACAGCCTGCCGCCGCTGGCCCAGGGGCGTGGCTTGCTTGATGACTTTTTCCGCCAAAGCGCCGCACAACCCGACGCGGTGGCGCTGATCTGTGGTGCGCAACGCTGGACGTATCAGGAGCTGGCCGAGCACGCCCTGCGCGTGGCCGCCGGTTTGCTCGACGCGGGCATGCGCCAGGGCGAAGCCGTTGAAGTGTGCCTGCCGCGCGGACCTCGGCAGATTGCCGCCGTGTTTGGCGTGCTGGCGGCCGGCGGTTGCTACGTGCCGGTGGACACCGCGCAACCGCCCGCACGGCGTAGCCTGATCGAGTCGGCGGCGGGGATTACCCGCGTGATTGCCGATCAACCGCCCGCGGGCAGTTCATTGCAGTGGCTTGACCCGGCTCGGCTGGCGCAATGCGCGCCCTTGGCCACCGCGAAAAAGACCGCGCCACAGGCCAGCGCGTACGTGATCTACACCTCCGGTTCCACCGGCATTCCCAAGGGGGTTGAAGTCAGCCACGCGGCGGCGCTGAATACGATTGACGCGGTGCAGGCCGAGTTGCGCGTCACGCCGCACGACTGCCTGCTGGCCGTGTCGGCGCTGGATTTCGACCTCTCGGTCTATGACCTGTTTGGCGTGCTGGGGCAGGGCGCGCGCCTGGTGTTACTGCCGCCTGAGGAAACCCGCGATGCCATGCGCTGGGCGCACCTGATCAGCGAGCACCGCGTAAGCCTGTGGAACTCGGCCCCGGCATTGCTGGAGATGGCCTTGAGCATCGGCACGCAACACTGTCACTACCAGAGCCTGCGGGCGGTCTTGCTGTCAGGCGACTGGATCGCCCTGGACCTTGCCGCACGCCTGCGCCGCCACGCCACACCGCAGTGCCGGGTGTACGGCCTGGGCGGCGCGACCGAGGCGGGTATCTGGTCGAACCTGCAACGCATCGATGACGTGCCCGAGCATTGGCCGTCGATCCCTTATGGCAAGCCGTTGGCCGGCCAGGCGTACCGCGTAGTGGACGCCGCCGGGCGTGATGTGCCGGACCAGGTGATCGGGCAACTGCTGATTGGCGGCGCGAGCCTGGCCCGTGGTTATCGCAATGATCCGGTGCTCACCGCCCAGCGTTTTCGCAGTGATGCGCGCGGACGCTGGTATTACACCGGCGATCGCGGGCGCTTCTGGAACGACGGCACCATTGAGTTTCTTGGGCGCATGGACCAGCAGGTCAAAGTGCGCGGGCAGCGTATCGAGTTGGGCGAGATCGAAGCCGCGCTCACGGCGCATCCGCTGATCGACAGCGCCTGTGCCGCCGTGGTGCACGGCAGCCTTGGCGCGGCGGTGGTGATCAACGCTGGCTGTGTGCCGGTTCAAGCGCTGCCCGCGCAGTCGATGCTGGATGACAGCCTGGCAGCCGAACACCGCGTCACGGCTGAATTGCTGCAACGCCTGCTGCAAGACCCGCCGCCCAGTGCGCTGCTCGACACCTGGCGCGCGTGGCTCGCTAGCTACGTCGAGCCCATCAGCCTGAGCGATGCAGTGGCGCAGCTGGGTTGGCGCGAAGCCGACCTGCACCGCATGGTCGGCGCATTGCAGGTGCTGTTGCGCAGTGAAGACGGCGCCGCGCAGGTGCTGTTCGACCCGCTGCTGGCGCCTCAGGCCATGGCCTTGAACCTGCCAGCCGGTCGCCAGGTGCTGGACGCCATGAGCCGGGCCCTCCAGCAGCACGCCACACCGCTGAAGGTGGCGGTACTGGATGTGCGCGGTGGGCAATTGCTGGACCAATGGCTGAACCATGCACGCTCACGCGACCTGCAACTGACCGTGTTCGACACCAGCGCCGGCCCGCTGGCGGCCGCTGCCGGCCAGCGCCAGCGCGTGGCGAGCCAGCAGGTGGTGGACGGCGTATTGCCTGCTGAGCACTGGTCGCAGTACGACGTGGTGATCAGCTTCGCGGCGCTGCACAGCTACGCCCAGCCGGCCGATGGCTTGAACCTGGCGCAGGCATTGCTCAAACCGCACGGCCAACTGCTATTGGCAGACCTGCTGCGCGACTCGCCATTGCGGCTGGTCAGTGCGGCATTGTTGGATTCGCGTGAGCCGGTATTGCCGGACGCTCAAGCGCTGACGCAACGGCTCGGCCAGAGCGGCTTCAGCCATCTGGCATGCCTGTGGCAAAACCCCGCGATGGTGCTGGTGAGTGCGCAGGCAGCAGGCGAGGGTTTGACCTGCGAAAGCCTCAACCACTGGCTGCAACAGCGTTTGCCCCAGGCGATGCGCCCGGAACACCTGTGGTGCGTGCCGCGTTTTGCCCTGAATGCCAACGGCAAAATCGACCGTACGCGCCTGCAGGCCAACCTCGGCGACGCGTGGCAACGCCGCCAGCCTGCCCACCACGAAGACGCCGCATTGAGCACCGACCTGTTGCCACTGGCGGCCTGTTGGGAAGCCATCCTGGGGCGGCCGGTGCACAGCGCCCACGCGAGTTTTTTCAGCCTTGGCGGCGACAGCCTGCTGGCAACTCGCTTGCTGGCCAGCGTGCGTGAACAGGTGGGCGTGAGCCTGCGCATGGGCGACTTCTACCTGCAACCGACCCTGGCCGGCATGGCCGCGCTGCTGCTGCGCAGTGACGACGTGGCCATCGAGGAGGGCGTGTTATGAGCCTGGATGATTTGCTGCACCTCTGCCGTGAGCGTCAGATCGAACTCTGGGCCACTGCAGGCAAGCTGCATTTTCGCGCCCCCGAAGGCGCGCTGGACCCAGCCTTGGCCGAGCGTATTCGCGCCCAGCGTGAGGCCTTGATGGTGCATCTCTCGCCGCAGGATTGGCAGGCGCAGCCGGAACATGCGCTGCAACCGTTCGCCCTGAGCGCGGTGCAGGGCGCCTACGTACTGGGGCGCAACCCGGCGTTCGACTACGGCGGCAATGCTTGCCACTTGTACGTCGAATACCCATGGCCGGCGAATGTCGATACCGAACAACTGACCCAGGCCTGGAACGCGCTGGTGCAACGCCACCCGATGCTGCGCGCGGTGGTGCAAGACGACAGCCGTCAATGCGTGCAGGCCCAGGTGGCATGGCAACCATTGCCGGTGCATGACCTGCGCCAGGCCAGCCCAGAGGCCTTCGAAGCGCACCTGCAAGCGCTGCGTACACGCCTGGACCATGCCTGCCACGCGCTTGATCAATGGCCGATCCTGCTGCCCGAAGTGAGCCTGGGTCGCGAGCAGGCGATTGTGCATTGTTCGGTGGATTTCACCTTGCTTGATTACGCCAGCCTGCAACTGTTGCTGGTGGAATGGACCCAGCGTTACCTTGAACCGACGCGCCATTGGCCGGTGCTGGAGGCGACGTTTCGCGACTATTTGCAGCACGAACAACACGCGCGCACCAGCGCCGCCTGGCACGCCGACAAAGCCTGGTGGCTGGCACGCCTGGACAGCTTGCCCGGCCGCCCGGACCTGCCGCTGAGCGAGCACGCGGGCCTGGGCTCGACGCGCTTTATTCACCACCACGGCGTGCTCGGTACCGAGCAATGGAACACCCTGTGTTCCCTCGCCAGCGCCCAGGGCCTGAGTGCCGCGGGCGTGACCCTGGCCGCATTTGCCGAAGTGATCGGCCGCTGGAGCCAAAGCCCGGACTTTTGCCTGAACCTCACGGTGCTCAACCGCCCGAACCTGCACCCGCAACTGGGCCAGGTGATCGGTGATTTCACCGCCCTGAGCCTGCTCGCCGTGCACGGCGCCGAGGGCGCAAGTTTTGTGCAGCGCGCGCGGCGTATCGGTGCGCAGCTGTTTGATGACCTCGACCACAGCCGCTTCACCGGCGTTGACGTATTGCGCGAGCTGGCGCGGGTGCAGGGGCGTGGCGCCGACCTGATGCCGGTGGTGTTCACCAGTGGCATCGGCAGCGTCGAACGCTTGCTCGGCGATGCCGGGCGACTGTTGCAGCCGCCCAGCTACATGATCAGCCAGACCCCGCAGGTGTGGATCGACTGCCAGGTCAGCGACCAGTACGGCGGCTTGCAGATTGGCTGGGACGTGCGCGTCGGTGTGCTGCCGGACGGCATGGCCGCACAGATGTTCGAGGCCTATGTCGACCTGCTGCAACGTCTGGCCGCGGACCCACAGCTGTGGCAGGCGCGTGGCGACATCGTGTTGCCCGCGCAAGCGGCAACCCCGCAGATCGAGGCCAGCGCCCCGGCCCGCAACATCGCCGCCGGCTTCGCTCAACAGGCCGTGCGCACACCCGATGCCACGGTGATCAGCGATCGCGACGGCCGCTACAGCTACCGCCAGGTGGCCCAACACGCCGCGGCCGTGCGCGCGGCCCTGGAAGCGCTCGGCGTCGAGCGCGGTGCGCGGGTGGCGGTGATGCTGCCCAAAAGTGCCTGGCAACTGATGGCGGTCATGGGCATTACCCAGATGGGCGCGGCCTATGTGCCGGTGGACATTCGCCAGCCCGCCCTGCGCCGTGAAGCGATCCTGCGTGACGCTGGCATTGACGCCGTGATCACCCTGCACGCGCAGGCATTGCCGGACGCGCTTGAGCTGCCGCGCATTGCCATCGACAGCCTCCGGCCCGACCCGCGTTGGCCAACCCGCGAGCCGGTAGGGGTGGCGGCCGAGGCGCTGGCCTACATCATCTACACCTCTGGCTCCACGGGCACGCCCAAGGGCGTGATGCTCAGCCACGGCGCGGTGGTCAACACCCTTGACGATATCAACCAACGCTACGCGGTGAACGCCGACGACTGCGTGCTGGGCCTGGCAGAGTTGAGTTTCGACCTGTCGGTGTACGACTTTTTCGGCGCCACGGCCGTCGGCGCGCACGTGGTCCTGCCTGATCCGGAACGCGGCGCCGACCCTTCGCACTGGGCGCAATTGATGCAGGAGCACGGCATCACCCTGTGGAACTCGGTGCCGGCGCAAGGGCAGATGCTGGTGGATTACCTGGAGACCGAGCCGGCAACAATTCCCGGGCCGCGGTGTGTCATGTGGTCGGGGGACTGGATTCCCACCACGTTGCCCACCCGTTGGTGGCAGCGCTGGCCCGACAGCCAACTGTTCAGCCTGGGCGGCGCCACCGAAGCGGCGATCTGGTCGGTGGAGCATCGCATTCGCCCGGCGGACACCGCCTTGCCAAGCATTCCTTACGGGCGCGCCCTGAAACACCAGACCCTGGAAGTGCTCGACACCCTCGGCCGCCAATGCCCGGTGGGCGTGCGCGGCGAGATCCATATCGGCGGCCTTGGCCTGGCCCTGGGCTACGCCGAAGACCCACAACGCAGCGCCGAACGTTTTATCACGCATGCCAGCGGGCGCCGCCTGTATCGCACCGGCGACCAGGGGCGCTACCTCAATGGCGATGGCCTGATCGAGTTTCTTGGCCGCCAGGACGATCAGGTGAAGATTCGCGGCCACCGCATCGAGCTGGCTGAAATCGACGCGGGCTGGCTGGCCCACCCGCAGATTGCCGCGAGTACCACGGTGTTGCTGGGCGAGCGTCACGAGCGGTCTTTATGCAGCTTCGTCACCCTGCACACCGGCGCGCCGGCGCCACAGCTGCGCGATGAGCTGCAGGAGGTCCTGCGCCCGGCGCGCCAAACCCTTGAGCAAGCCGATTTCGGCCCGCGTGCCGACATCGAGGCGGCATTGCTCGCGCTGGACCGCGCGGCCGACGCTTCGCTGCTGCACTGGTTGGCGGGCAGCGGATTGTTGCTGCCAGGCCAGCACCTGGCATTTGCGTCGCTGTGCCAGGCGTTGAAGCTTCAACCCGGCCAGCATCGCCTGTTGCGACATTGGCTGACGCTGCTGGTCGAGAGCGGCTATCTGCAAACCGACGATGATGGCTGGCGCTGTCAGGTCGCTGTTTTCGATCAAGCGCAGGCGTGGGCGCAGTTCGCCCGGCTGGCACCGGCTGCTCTGTGGCCGGCAGCCCTGGTGGATTACCTGCGCGGCAGCGCGACCCGCCTGGCCGAGCAACTCGACGGACGCCTGAGCCCGGCCAGTCTGATGTTTCCGCAGGGTTCGGCGCACATTGCCGAGGCCATGTACAGCCGCGGTCAACACGCCCAGGTATTGCACCGGGCGATGGCCGAGGCGGTGAGCGCGATTGTCGCGCGTCAGGGCAAGCGGCGCTGGCGCATCCTCGAAGTGGGCGCCGGCACCGGTGCGGCGAGTGCGCTGATTATTCCGGCGCTGGCACCGTGGGTGGCGGACGGGGTGCAGATCGACTACGTGTTTTCCGACGTGTCGAGCTACTTCCTCAACGCGGCCCGCGAGCGTTTTGCTGCGTATCCGTGGGTGCGTTTCACGCCGTTCGACATGAACAAACCCGCCTGTGAACAAGGGTTGCCGGCCGGGTCCCTGGACCTGTTGCTCAGTTCCGGTGCATTGAACAATGCCCTCGACACACCGCGCCTGTTGGCCGGTTTACGCCAACTGCTGCAGGCCGATGCGTGGCTGGTGATTCAGGAACTGACGCGCGAACACCGCGAAATCAGCATCAGCCAAAGCCTGATGATGGAGACGCCCGAGGATGTGCGCGCGACCAATGGGCAACTGTTTGTGCACACCGCCCAGTGGCTGGCGTGGCTGAACAGCGAGGCCGGTGATCAGGCTGAGTCGCTGGCGCCCGCCGACAGCGTGTTGAAACTGTTGGGCTACGACGTGCTGGTCGCCCGCGTGAAAACCGACCGCCCATTGCTCAGCACAGACACCTTGCTGGCATTTATCGCCGAGCGAGTGCCGCGTTACATGGTGCCGGCGCAGGTGCGGGTGCTCGACCGGTTGCCGGTCACGGCCAATGGCAAGATCGACCGCCGCGCCCTCATCACCCAGGCCGAGCAACGGCAACTGCAGCCGGTGCAGCGCGCGAAGGTCGATGTCGCCGATGAACTGGTGCAGCGCTTGATCACGCACTGGGAGCGGGTGCTTGATTGCAGTGGTCTGTCTCCGGATCAGGATTTCTTTGCGGCCGGCGGCGACTCGCTGCTCATCGCCCAGTTGATCGCGGGGCTGCGCGAACAGGAACCGTTGGCGCAGGCGCAACCCTTCGACCGTTTGTTGCGGTGGGCGCTGAGCCAGCCGACCCCGCAAGGCCTGGCCCAGCGTTTGCGCAGTGAATCGAGCAGTGAAGCGCCGACGGCGACGACGGCGGCGCCAGTGCCGGATACGCGCCGGGCGCCGCTGGGTGGGCGCCTGCGTGTGGACGCGTTGACGGAGTTGGTCGACGGCGAAGGCACCGCACGTGTGCTGGTGCACGAAGGGCTCGGCACCTTGTTGCCGTATCGCACGTTGATCGCTGAACTGGCCGGTAGCGGCCCGTTGCTGGGGCTGGCGGTGCACGACAGCGACGACTATCTGCGCCTGCCTGCCGAGCATGTCAACGCGACCTTGGGCAAGCGTTACGCCCAGGCGCTGTGGGACAGCGGCCGGCGCAGCTTCGATCTGCTCGGTTACTGCTCCGGCGGGCTGGTGACCCTGGAACTGGCCAAGGCTTTGCTGCAACTGGGCGCCGAGGTGCGTCAGGTGGACATTGTGTCCAGCTACCGCATTCCGTATCTGGTCGACGATGAAGTGCTGATGCTCTACAGCTTCGCCGCCACCCTTGGGCTGGACGGTGCCGCGCTTGGCTTGCCGTCTGCCGAACAACTGCAAGCCCCGGCGGGGCTGAACCTGGATGTGGCTGTGCTCAAGGCCCGCGTGCTCGCGGCGGCGCAAGGCATCGCCGATGAGCAGCTGTATCGAGTGTTTGTGCATTCCGTTCACGCCAGTCACTACAGCGACGGCGCGCCGTATGTGGGCGCCATCCGCCTGTTTGTGCCCAGTGTTGCCAACCCGATGATCCCCGATCACCACGCCAGTTTGCAGGCCTGGTGGCAGGCGGCGTCGCTCGCACCGTTGACGGTACATACGCTGCGCGGCAATCACTTTGAATGCCTGAACGCCGGGCTGAGTCGTTATTTGCTGGAGGAACACCCATGACGTTCGCGTTGAAAACCCTGGTGGTGGGCTCGCGCTTCGGTCAGTTCTATGCGGCTGGGGTTGCCGCCGCCGAGCACTTGGAACTGGTCGGCGTGCTGGGGCAGGGCAGTCGGCGTTCCCAAGCGCTGGCGCGGTATCTGGAAGTGCCGAGTTTCGACGCCCTTGAGCAAGTGCCGACCGACACGCACTTGGCGTGCGTCGCGGTGGGCGGTGCAGCGCGGGGAGAGCAGGGCCCGGCCGTGGCACAAGCGCTGATGGAGCGCGGCATGCATGTGTTGATCGAGCATCCGCTGTTGCCCCAGGAACTGCACGAGGTGCTGCGCACGGCGAACCGCCTGCAACGGCGCTGCCTGCTCAACAGTTTTTACCCGCAGCTGCCGTGCGTGGCGCGCTTTATCGAACTGGCGCGGCAGCTGCATCGCCAGCAGGGCATTCGGCATATCGAGGCCAGCTGCGCAGTGCAAGTCAGCTACGCGACGCTGGACGTGTTGGCGGCGCTGCTGGAGTCGGTGGGGCCATGGTCCGTGGACTGTGTGGCGCCGGCACTCTCGGCCTGGCGCGATATCAGCCTGGTGATGGCGCAGGTGCCGGTGTCGCTGCGCGTGCTCAACGAACTGGCCGCCAATGATGACGGGCGCATGCAGATGTTGCTGCGCCTGAGCATCGCCACCGACAGCGGCACGCTGTTACTGGCGTCGCCCCACGGGCCGCTGCTGTGGATGCCCGCCGTGCGCGCGCCGCAGGAGGACGCCGAGGGGGTATTTGACCTGTTCGGCCCGCTGGCCGGCCAGCCGTTGCCCTGCGCCGAAGTGCTGGAGGCCGCCGCGCCGGATTGGGCGCAGGTTTACCGCAGGCTCTGGCCGGCCGCCGCGGCCAGCGCGCTGCAACCTTTGATCACCGGTGTTGGCCTGGCGCGTCTGCAACAGCGCAGCCTGGAAGTGGTCGGGCTGTGGCAGCAGGTGACGGCAGCTATCGGTTTTCCGCAGCAGCCGGCGCAGGCGTTGCCCGCGGCCAACCTGGCCCAGGCGCTGGAGTGCATTCGATGAGCCCTCTGCGCGAAATCCTGCGCCCGTTTCGTGGGCGCTTATACCTGGCGGTCGCGTTGCAGGCGGTCGCCGGGATCTGTTCGCTGCTGCCACTGATCGCGCTGGCGCACTTGGCCGACAGCCTGCGCCAGGCGCCGCCGCTGGCGGCGTCGGCCATGGCCTGGGTGGTGCTGGCGGTAGTGGCATCCGCCGTGTGGTTGTGTGGCCAGACCCTGGCGCTGCACCTCACTCATCAGGTGGATGCCGACCTCTGCGACCGCCTGCGCGTGCGCCTCGCCGAGCATCTGCAGCGGCTGCCGCTGGGCTGGTTCGCACGGCTGGGGCCGGATGGCGTGACCCGTTATGCCGAGCAGGATGTGCGGGCGCTGCATCAGTTGGTTGGGCATGCGCCGACCGACTTGGTCAACCTGTTGCTGATCCCCCTGGCGACCTTCGGGTATCTGCTGTGGAGCAACAGCGGTCTGGCGCTCTGGTGCTTGCTGCCGCTGGCGTTGGGGGGGCTGGGTTATTGGCGTCTGGGCTCGGCGCACTACCGCGAAGCGGTGGCGCAGCGAAACGGCGCGATCCAGCGCCTGTTCAGCGACTACAGCCAGTTTGCAAGCAACCTCGGTCTGGTCCGGCAATTTCCGGATGCGGGTATTCATCGCCGTGTGCAGGAGGCGGTGCAGCAGTTTGATCAGCGCTTCAGCCACTGGGTAAGCCGTGCAGGACACTTGGCGGCGTTGATCCAGGTGCTGCTGAGCGCGCCGTGGCTGTTGGCCTGGGTGGTGCTTGGCGCGTTGTTGATCGGGGTGGCGGATGTGGGAGCGGCGCAAGTCTGCGGCTTTTTATTGTTGGTGCGTGCGATGGCGGCGCCGGTGCTGGCGATGGGGCACGGTTTTGATGCGCTGAACTCGGCAGGCGAAAGTGCCCGGCGTTTGCAGGCCGTTTTGACGACGCCACCGCTGGCCGAGCCCGAGGCGCCGCAATCGCCCAGGGATGCCAGCGTGGAGATGCTTGAGGTGAATTTCTCCCACGGTGACGTGCCGGTCCTCAACTCGATTACGTTGCGCCTGGAACCCGGCACCACGACCGCGCTGGTCGGGCCGTCGGGTGCGGGCAAAAGCACCCTGGCCGGGTTGATCGCACGCTTTATGGACGTGGACAGCGGGCAAGTCCGCGTGGGCGGGGTGGATGTTCGGCAGATCGCCAGCCGTGCGCTGCAACAGCACCTGGCGCTGGTGTTCCAGCAGGCGGGTGCGTTGCGCCTGTCGCTGGCGCAGAACATCGCGTTGTATCAACCCGACGCCAGCCACGCGCAGGTTCGCCGCGCTGCCAAGGCCGCGTGCCTGGACGCCTGGATCATGGGGTTGCCCAAGGGCTACGCCAGCGTGGTGGACGAAGACGTGCGCTTGTCCGGTGGCGAGTTACAGCGCCTGGCGATTGCGCGGGCGCTGCTGTCGCCTGCGCCGATCATGTTGCTGGATGAACCCACGTCCGCCACCGACCCGCACACCGAGCGCGCACTGCGCGCCGCCCTGCACAACGACGCGGCCGGGCGTACGCGGCTGATCATCGCCCATCGCCTGGAAACGATCCGCCATGCCGAGCAGATTCTGGTGCTCAGTGACGGGCGCATCGTGCAACGCGGGCGCCATGCGGACCTGTTGGCCATGGACGGCCTCTACCGACAGCTCTGGAACGAGCAAACCTCGAACGCCGATCAACTGGAGCCTGTGTCATGAGTGTTGTTTCGCTGTTGCGTCATTTGCCCGACCTCGCCCGGCGCGCGCTGCGCGGCGCCTTGGTGTGGATGCTGCTGGCCGCCGTCCTCGATGGCTTGGCGGGCTTGGCGCTGGTGCCGTTGATACTGGCCTGGTTCGAGCACCAGAACTTGCAGTCGAGCGTGCTGGTGCTGCTGGGGTTGACGCTGCTGCAGGCGGGCGTCAGTTACGTCGCGCAGCGCCGTGGTTATCTGGCCGGTGCCGGGTTGGCTGCGGGCCTGGTCTGGCAGTTGGTGCAACACTTGCCGCTCCTGCCGCTGACCCGTCGAGGCCAGCTGGAAGGGCTGGTGAGCGGGCCGGTGTTCAACAGCATGGGCATTCCCGCGCACCTGCTGGCACCGTTGGTCACCGCGCTGGTCACGCCAACGGTGGTGGTGCTGGGACTGTTCTTTATCGAGCCGCGTCTAGCGCTGGTGTTGGCGCTGGCGTACCTGCCGCTGTTCGGCCTTTTACGTTGGGCCGGGCGGCGCAGCCTGGATCTTGAGCAACAGCGTCAGGCCGTGGATCGCCACGCCGCGCGGCTGCTGCAGGCGTTCGCGCAGCAACAGGCGTTGATCCGCAGTGCCGGCGACGCCAGCCTGGGCCAACGGGCCCTGCGCGAGGCGCTGCATGAGCAGCACCAGGCGACGCGCAAGCTCAATCGCCGGGGGTTGCCCGCCGGCCTCGGGTTTGCGGCCGCGGTGCAGATGGTGTTTGCGCTGGTGCTGGCAGGCGGCGTGCTGGCGGTGGCCGCGGGGCATTTATCCGGCGCGCTGCTGGTGGCGGTGCTGGTGCTGCTGGTGCGCTTTATCGAGCCGCTGTCGCAATTGGCGTATCTGGACCAGGCCCTGCGCATGGACTGGCAGGCGCTCTCGCAAGTCTTGGCGGTGTTGGCGGCGCCGACGTTGCACAGCCCGCAACCCGGTGAGCAACCGCAGGATGCGAGCCTGGAAGGGCAGCGCCTGAACAGCTTCGGTGAGGCGGGCGAGCACCTGCTCAAGGACCTCGATGTGCATTGCGCCGCGGGCACGTTCACGGCAATCGTCGGGCCCTCAGGGGCGGGCAAAAGCACCTTGCTGGCCTTGCTGGGCCGCGGCATGGACCCGCAGACCGGGCAAGTGCGCCTCGGCCAGGTGGACATCCGCCAGATAAGCGAACACACCCTGGCCCAGCACATGACCCAGGTGTTCCAGGACAGCGGCCTGTTCGCCGGCAGCCTGCTGTGGAACGTGAGCATGGCGCGGCCGCACGCCACGCCCGCGCAATTGCAGCAAGCCGCCCGGGACGCTGCACTGGACGACGTCCTCAGCCGCCTGCCGGAGGGTTGGCACAGTGAAGTGGGGCCGGGCGGCGCATTGCTGTCCGGCGGCCAACGGCAACGGGTTGGCCTGGCGCGTGCGTTGCTGTCACAGGCGCCGGTCCTGCTGCTGGACGAACCCACCGCCAGCCTCGATGCGCGCAGCGAGGCACGGGTCAATCGCAGCCTGCAGGCGCTGCACGGCAGGCGCACCTTGGTGTTGGTGTCGCACAACCCGACGCTGGTGCGCGATGCCGACCAGATCCTGGTGCTGGAAGACGGCAGTGTCAGCGGCTGCGGCAGCCATGAGCATTTGCTCGCTACACACCCGTGGTATGCGCAGTTCGTTGAGCAGCACCGAGGTAAATGAGTGCCGGGCAGCCATTGAAAAAGTCCCTAAATCGAAAAGTCGGCCCGCTCGTTTAAACGATACTAATGCGAATTATTATCGAATGGGGCGCAGCAATGTCACACCGGGGAGCAACAAAGGTTGGGCGGGGCTTCAAGCGTAACGGGGCACACGTGGGGATCGCGCTGGTACTGGGCCTGAGCCCGCTGGCGCCGGCGCGTGCCGCCGTGCAGTTGGACAGTATCGAGATTGCCGGCGACGACACCTCCGGCGATGTGACCCCGCCGGGCGTGACCACCCTGGGCAAGCTGCCACTCACGCTGCGGGAAACCCCGCAGTCGGTGAGCGTGATCGACCACGAGCGCATCGAGCAGCAGAACCTGTTCAGCCTCGACGAAGTGATGCAGCAAGCCACCGGTGTGACGGTGCAACCCTTCCAGCTGCTGACGACTGCCTATTACGTGCGCGGCTTCAAGATCAACGCGTTCGAGCTGGACGGTGTGCCGGCGATGCTCGGTGAAACCGCCGGTTCGCCCCAGGACATGGCGGTGTACGAGCGCGTCGAAATCCTGCGCGGCGCCAACGGTCTGCTCCACGGCAGCGGCAACCCGGCGGCCACGGTCAACCTGGTGCGCAAACGCCCGCAAAAGCAATTCACCGCCAGCACCACCCTCAGTGCTGGCAGTTGGGACCGCTACCGCGGCGAAGTCGATGTGGGCGGGCCGTTGACGCAATCGGGCAACGTGCGTGGCCGAGTGGTGGCCGCTTATGAAGACCGCGACTACTTCTACGACGTCGGCAAACAAGACACGCAGTTGCTCTACGGTGTCACCGAGTTCGACCTGAGCCCCGACACGCTGCTGACCCTGGGCGCGCAGTATCAGACCATCGACCAGGTGACCAATATGGCCGGCGTGCCGATGGCCAAGGACGGCTCCAGCCTGCACCTGCCGCGTTCCACCTACCTGGACGTGGACTGGGACCGCTTCAAGTGGACCACGCGCCGGGTGTTCGGCGCCCTTGAGCAGCAACTTGATCACGACTGGAAAGCCAAAGTCGCCGCCGAATACCAGGACGCTGACTCCAGCCTGCGTTACGCCGGTGCGTACGGCGCCATCGATCCGCTCACCGGCGATGGCGGGCACTTGATGGGCGCGGCGTATACCTTCAACAGCACTCAGAAGAGCGTGGATGCGTCGGTCGATGGGCCTTACGCGTTGTTCGGCCGCAGCCATGAATTGCTGCTGGGCAGCAACTACAGCCAGGGCGAAACCGAACAGCACAGCGCTCAGTTCACCACGCCGTTGAATGTGCCGGTGAATGTCTATCGCTGGGACCCGAGCAGCGTGCCCAAACCCGGGATCAGCGCCTACACCTCGCCGGGCTCGACCATCACCACCTCCAAAGGCGTTTACGCGCTGACCCGCTACAAACTGCTCGACCCGTTGACGCTGGTGATCGGCGGCCGTGCCAATTGGTGGGATCAGGACGCGCCGACCAGCCACTTCAAGCCCGGTCGGGAAATTACCCCGTATGGCGGCCTGATCTGGGACTTTGCGCAGAACTGG
The DNA here is from genome assembly GCF_025466135.1 of Pseudomonas sp. 14P_5.3_Bac1. Taxonomy (NCBI): domain Bacteria; kingdom Pseudomonadati; phylum Pseudomonadota; class Gammaproteobacteria; order Pseudomonadales; family Pseudomonadaceae; genus Pseudomonas; species Pseudomonas sp. 14P_5.3_Bac1. Next base: position 69,965 of record NZ_JANLOF010000022.1, read on the forward strand.
TCGTGGTACGCCAGCTACGCCGAGGTCTACCAGCCGCAAACCGGGCAAACCTGGAGCGGCGACCTGCTCAAGCCGGTCGAGGGCAAGACCTACGAAACCGGCGTCAAGGGCGAGTTGGCCGATGGCCGCTTGAATGTGTCATTGGCGGTGTTCCGCATCGATCTTGAAAACAACCCGCAGGTCGATCCCGAACACCCCGGCGCCGGGCCGAACACTTATTACATCAGCGGCGGCAAAGTGCGCAGCCAGGGCTTCGAGCTGGAAAGCACCGGCTACATCACGCCTGAGTGGAACGTCTCCGCTGGCTACACCTACACCACCACCGAATACCTCAAGGACACCAACAACGCCTCGGGCGAACGCTACGCCGAATTTACCCCGCGCCACATGGCGCGGGTCTGGACCGAATACCAACTGCCGTGGCAAGAACATCGCTGGAGCGTCGGCGCCGGCGTGCAGGCGCAAAGTGATTACTCCACGCAATCCGGCGCAGTGACCCTGGAGCAGGGCGGCTACGCCTTGCTCAACGCGCGCGTTGCTTATCGCATCGACGAGCATTGGACCGCCGCGGTGAACGGCAACAACCTGGCCGATCGCAAGTACTACCAGAGCCTGTCCAACGTCAATTGGAACAACCGCTACGGCGAACCGCGCAGCCTCAACATGACCTTGCGAGGTACGTTCTGATGCTCGGCGCCTGGCCGTTGCGCATCGGCCTGGCGTTGGCCGGCAGTCTGCTCAGCAGCCTGCAACTGGCGGTGCTGCTGGCGCGGCATTATCCGTGGGGCGACGGCCTGGAACGGCTGTATGCCGGGGTGTTCCTGGGGCTGGGCTTTCTGGTGACGGTGCTGCTGTGGTCGCTGCTGGCGCCGGATCGGCCGCGTGTGGTGTATCGATCCAGCGCCTGGCTGCTGCTGTTTACGCCCTGGCTGCTATGGGATGGAACCTGGTCATGAAACTGATGGGAGCCCCGAGGGCGCTGGTGCAGCGCGTACATGCCGGGATGGGCGCGGTGTTTGGCGTGGTGCTGTTTGGCATCCTGCTGACCGGCGCCTGGAGCATGGCCCATGAAGACTTGCGCGCCTGGTTTCGCGGGCCTTCCGCGTTAAGCCATAAGCCGGCGATGGCGGTGGAACAATGGCTGGAGGTCGCGCGTGAAAAGGGCATGGCGCTGGACGAATTGCGCATTCGTTTGCCCGACAGCCACCACTCGGTGGTCGAGCTGTGCGCTTCGCCTGGCGATTGCAGCGTCGCGCTGGACCCGGCCAACGGCCGTGCGGTCGCGTCGGGCGATGCGGCCGACATCCTGTTCAATCTGCACAAAAGCCTGTTCATCGGCTTCCCCGGACGGGTGCTGATCAGCCTGCTGGGCGTGGTGTTGCTACTGATGATCTGGGCCGGCAGCGCGTTGCACAGTGGGCGTCTGCAAGACCTCAAGCGCTTGCGCCGGGACCGTGGCGCGCGGGTGTTTGCCCATGACCTGCACAGCCTGATCGGGCGGTGGTGCGGGCCGTGGTTGCTGCTGTTCGGCGTGACCGGCGCGCTGTCGGGCCTTGGCGCGCTCGGCACGCTGGGCCTGGCCGGGCAGGCGTTTCCAGGCGCACCGCAGCAGGCCTTCATGCACTTGCTGGGCGCGCCGCCGCAGGTCAGCGCGCAGGCAAGTGCGGCGCGGGTCGATCTCGATCAGCTATTGCGCGAGGACGCCGCTGCTCATCCCGGGTTCTTGGCGCAAAACCTCGCCTTGCACCGCTGGGGCGAACCGGGTGCCTGGGTTGAAGTCAGCGGCATCCAGCAAGGGTTGCCCAGCACCGCGGTGTTTGAACGCCATGCCTACGCAGGCGCTGACGGCGTGGCGGTGGGCACCCGCAGTGCCAGTGGGCGCGGCCTGTGGTTGCAGGCGTTCATCGCCGTGCAGCCGCTGCACTTTGCCGATTACCGCTGGGTGCCCTATGGCGGGCCGCTGCTGCGTGCCGTGCATTTCGCCATGGCGTTGGCGGCGGCGGTGCTGGTGCTCAGCGGCTTGTACCTGTGGCTGGAGCGCAGGCGGCTCAAGGCGGGCGCCGGTTGGCAGGTGCTGTTGCGCCTGGTGGTCGGCGGTGGCGGCGGGTTGCTGACGGCCACCGCCGTGTTGCTGTGCGCGGGGGCGCTGGGCAGCGGCGCGTTGGCGGGGTGGTTCTGGGGCAGTTGGCTCGCCAGCCTGTTGCTGGCGTGCGTGATGCCGCCGCGCCGTCAACCGCTGCACCTTTTGTTGGCGGTGGCGGGCCTGGCCTTTGTCGCTGCGGGCGGGGTGCACATGGTGGGGAGTGTGAGGCAGGGCGGTCTGCCGCTGTGGCCCATCGACCTGGTGTTGTTGCTGTGCGGTGCGAGTGCCTTGTGGGCATTGCGCCGGTTGATTTCTTTTACGCGTGCGGCACGGGCTGCCGACGCCAACGTTGCCTGATGGGAGAGTTGTGATGCTGGAACTGTTGAAACACTGGCGCATGGTGCTGACCTTCGCACTGCTGTACCTGTCCCAGGGCATTTGCTTCGGCATTGCGATGGACGCCTTGCCGACCCTGCTGCGCCATGACGGCGCTGCACTCCATGCGCTGGCCTTCCTGCCGTTGGTGGGCTTGCCGTGGGTGATCAAATTCATCTGGGCGCCCCAGGTGGATAACCACTGGAGCCCGCGACTGGGACGGCGGCGCAGCTGGATCATACCTATGCAGGTGCTGGTCTTGATGTGCATCGTCACCCTGGCAAGCATCGGCCTGAGCGTGGCCACCGCAGGCGTGGCCGTGGGCCTGTTGATTGTCGCCTCGCTGGCCAGCGCCACGCAGGACATCGCCACCGACGGCATGGCCGCCGAGTACTTCACCGACAACATGCTGGCGCGGATCAACGCCATTCAAGTCGGCGGCACCATGGTCGGCTTTTTCGTCGGCGGCGCCGGCACCTTGTTGCTCAGCGGGGCTCTGGGGCAGACCACGGCGTTCAGCCTGCTGGCTCTGGTGCCGTTACTGAGCCTGGTGTGCGTCGGCTGGCTGCACGTGGCCCCCGCCAAAGACACACAACCGGACGTGGCGCATGCTTCGCTGTGGCGGTTTATCAAGCGGCCAACGGCGCTGGCGTTGGTGCTGCTGGCGCTGTTGTCAGCGATGACCTCGGTGTCCGGTTTCGGCTTGTCCAAACTGTTCTTGAATGACGCCGGCTGGTCGTTGCAGGCCATCGGCCAACTGGGCATGAGCGGCGGCATGGTCACCGTCGTCCTCGGCTGTGGCGGCGGCGCCTGGCTGATCCGTGTGCTGGGGTTGTGGCCGACGTTCATTCTGGCGGTCGGCATGGCCGGTATGGCTGCGTTGACCTGGCTGTTGCAAGCCACCGGCATGCTCGCCACGCAAACCGGGCTGATCTGGCTGGCGGTAGGCCTGGGTTCGTTTGCCACCGGTGCGACCTCTGTGGTAATCATGACCGCCTCCATGGCCTTCGCCGCCCAAAGCGATCAGGCGGGGACAGACATGACGGCCGTGCAAAGCACGCGGGATTTGGGCGAGATGCTGTCCTCGACCTTGCTGGTTGGCTTGACCGCGCAGGCGGGGTATAGCGGCGGGTTTCTAGCGGGAATGGTCATGGCCGTGCTGGCGCTGCTGGTGGCGTTGAACCTGTCGCGCCAGGGTAGGCGGGAGAGCGTTGCGGGTTGAGGCGCCAGGTTGAGCGTCGCGTGGTGCAGGCGGCTGGCGGGCCGGTTTTGCCCTTGGCGGTGACGCTGTCACGGTGGCTGCCGGCGCTGATAGTCTGTCCAGGCACTCAATGTGCGCTCACGTCACCGCCTCAGGCTTTGCCTCAACTGACAGGTGCACGCCTAATCCGTAGAGCGCTCCGCCGGCAATGATGAACAGCGCCAGCATGTAAAACATGTGGTGAGCCGGTTGTGTCGTCAGCATCACGCCACACAGCACCGGGCCTAACGCTGCGCCGACGTTGCTGAGGTTTTGCGCGGCGTAATACATGCCTCGCAGGTGATTCGGCGCAATGGTGTCGATAAACATGTATTCAGCCGGGAATACGATGATTTCACCCACGGTGAAGATGGCCATGGCGATCACCCACACCGTCAGCGTGCTCGACAGCGCAAAACCGCCCAGCCCGACGATGAACAGGCTCAGCCCAGCGGCCAGCCACAGGTTCAGGTGCTTGTGGGTAATCCGTTTGCCGAGGCTGTATTGCAGGCAGATAACCATCAGGGCGTTGGTCGCCACGACGGCGCTGATAATGCGGTAGGCCGTCTGCGGGTTGCTGGTGACTATCAGGTATTGCGAGAGGTAGGCGGTGAACTGGCCGAAGACCACCGCGCTCAGCACCCCGCCCAAGGTAAAGCACACCAGGCGGTAATCGCGCAGCAGCAGTTTGCCGACGGCCAAAAATGGAGTGGTTTGCCGGCTTGCCTCGGCCGTTGCCAGGCCTCTGTCGCCCCACACGAAGTAGACAAAAAAATAGCCGGTTCCCAGTCCCGCCGACAGCAGGAACGGCAGGCTGATGTCCAGCGCGGCCGCGCCGGCACCGAGGAACGGCCCGACGGCGTAGCCAATATTGGTCAGCGTGTACTTGATCGAAAACACCTCACTGCGCTGATCAAGTGGGAGCAGGCTGGCAAACCCGGCTTTCACCGCGATATCAATGACCGCATAGGCCAGGTTGATTGCCACCAGGCACGCATAAAACAGCCCGAGACCGGACGCGATGAAGGCGCCGAGAAAACCTGCCGTGAAGACGGCGCAGGCCGTAAGGATGAGCCGGTAACTAGACAGGCTATCGACCAGGAAGCCGCCATACAGGCTCAGCAGTGAGCCGATGATCAGCGTGCTGCCGATCACCAGGCCGACATCGGCAATGCTCAAGCCAAAGTGGCCGGACAAATAAATCACCAGGTAGGGCAGCGTAATGGCCCGGGCGAGGGTTAATACCAATGAAGCGCACAGCAGCAGATTGAGGGTGGCGGGATATTTTTTAAGCGTGGCGAGCATTCGAGCCTCATCGTCCATTTATAAGGTGCAAGCGTGGCAAGTCGCTCGTCCGGATCGACGCAGCTTACTGTTGATCTGAATTCTGATTTAGGATGCTTTTTATCAAAACGCACGAACTGAATTCATGAATAAGGCACGCGTATGTTTTCCTCCGAGCGCTTGAAGGGTATCGATGTGTTCGTCTGCGTCGCGCAGTACGGCAGCTTCACAGCGGCCGCGGAGAAAATGAACCTGACGGCGTCTGCCGTGAGTAAAGGCATCGCCAGGCTGGAAAAGCGCCTGGGCGCGCGACTGTTCCAGCGGACCACGCGCACGTTGGCGTTGACCGATGCCGGTGCCGCGTTTCTGCGTACCTGTACGGGGGTGCTGGCCGATCTGGAAGACGCCGAGCTGTCGCTGCAAGCCGAAAACACCGAGCCTCGCGGGCGCGTGCGCATCGACTTGCCAGGCCCATATGGGCGCGTGCAGGTACTCCCGGTGCTGCTGCCGTGGCTGCAGGCGCACCCGTTGGTGGTGCCGCATATTTCCTTCTCTGACGGCCATCTCGACCCGTTCAAGGAGGGCGTGGACATTGCACTGCGCATTGGTGACGGCCACGCCTGGCCGCACACGGTGGAGCATCGGCTGCTGACGCGTGAGTGGCACGTGTTTTGTGCGTCGCCGGCGTACCTGGCTCGCCATGGCACGCCGTTGTCCGACCGCGACCTGGAGCAGCACCAGTGCATTGCCTATGGCTGGGTGGATGGACGCATCAGCCCTTGGCGCTACACCGGCGAAGACGGCATCACGCTGCACAGGCCACTCACGCCGCAGCTGGTGGTGGGCAATGGCGAAGGGCTGGTGATGGCTGCGTTGGCGGGCTGCGGTATCGTCCAGTTGCCATCCTGGCTGGTCAAGCAGCAGTTGCAGGACGGCGCGTTGGTCGAGGTACTGCCGCAACTGGCGACGCCGGGGTTTGAGGTCAGCCTGGCCTGGGTCAAAAGCCGGCAAAACCAGCCCAAGGTTCGCGTGGTGCTGGAGGCGCTGATTGCCGGATTGAGTGCGCTCGAATGATCAGTGGCTTTGCGGATGGCCACGAATGCGCGATTGGCTGACACAAGATTGATCCTGATCAGGTGACCTGCCTGGCAGCGCCTCTAACCTTATGCTTCCATCAAAGGCCAGGGAGGGCTCAATTGAGTGCCTCGGGTCGCGTATTCTCAAGGAAGAGTCAGCTATGCGGTCATTGAAGATCCTGTTGTTATCGTCGGCGTTCAACGGTTTGACCCAACGCGCCTGGCTGGACTTGCGTCAGGCGGGTCACGCGCCCAGCGTGGTGCTGTTCACCGATGCCGCCACGGTGTGCGAGCAGGTTGAGGCGTCAGGCGCCGATGTGGTGATATGCCCGTTTCTGAAGGACCGTGTGCCACAGCAGCTGTGGAGCAACCCGGAACGCCCGGTCGTGATCATCCATCCGGGGATCGTCGGCGACCGCGGCGCCAGTGCGCTGGACTGGGCCATCACCCGGCAGGTCAGCCGCTGGGGCGTGACCGCCCTGCAGGCGGTGGAGGAAATGGACGCCGGGCCGATCTGGTCGACGCGTGAATTCGACATGCCGGCCGACGTGCGCAAATCCGAGCTGTACAACGGCCTGGTGAGTGACGCAGCCATCGATTGCATCCGCGACGTGGTGGCAAAATTCGCCCGGGGCTTCGTCCCGGCGCCGCTTGATTACACGCAGCCCAACGTCATCGGGCGATTGCAGCCCAACATGACCCAGGCTGACCGCAGCTTCAGTTGGTTCGATTGCGCACGCTTCATCAAACGCAACATCGACGCCGCTGATGGCCAGCCCGGTGTGCTGGCGAGCATCAGGGGCGGGCAGTATTACGTGTACGACGCGCACCTGGACTCACGCCACGGCACGCCGGGCGACATTCTGGCAGTACAGGACGACGCGGTGCTGGTGGCGGCCGGCGATCACAGCCTGTGGATCGGCTCGCTCAAACGCAAAGCCCAGCCCGGTGAGGAAACCTTCAAGTTGCCGGCCCGTCACGTGCTGGCCGAAAAACTCGCAGGCATTCCCGTGCTGGACAGCACCCTCGCCAGCCAAACGTGGAATGAACAGGCCTATCAACCGATTCGCTACCGAGAGTCAGGGCCTGTCGGCGAACTGACGTTTGAGTTCTACAACGGCGCCATGAGCACCGAGCAATGCCAGCGTCTGGTGGCTGCACTGCGTTGGGCCAAGGCGCGAGACACCCAGGTGCTGTTGATCAAGGGCGGGCGTGGCAGCTTTTCCAACGGCGTGCACCTCAATGTGATTCAGGCCGCCACGGTGCCTGGGCTGCAAGCCTGGGCCAACATCCAGGCCATCGACGATGTTTGCAAGGAGCTGCTCACGGCCCGGCAGCTGGTGGTCAGCGGCCTGACCGGCAGTGCCGGAGCCGGCGGCGTCATGCTGGCGCTGGCGGCCGACATCGTTTTCGCCCGTGAGGGTGTGGTCCTCAACCCGCATTACAAAACCATGGGCTTGTATGGCTCCGAGTACTGGACCTACAGCCTGCCACGTGCCGTCGGCAGCGAAGTGGCGCATCGGCTCACGCAAGAATGCCTGCCGATCAGTGCCGACCAGGCCCAGCACTACGGCATGGTTCAGGCCATCGGACCACGGTGCCCACAGGCATTTGGCCTATGGCTCATGCAACAGGCCACCTGCGCGCTCGACGATGAGCACTACGTGCTGGCGCGCGCACGCAAGGCAACGATGGACCTGGATCAGGTTGAACGCTGTCGCGAACACGAACTGGCACAGATGCAGAAAGATATGGTGCACAACCGCCAGCAGTTCGCCGAGAAGTGCCGCAACTTCGTGTTCAAACGCAAGACGTGCCAGACCCCGCAACGCCTGATGGCGCCATGGGCAGTGGCGCGCAAGGTGGCGTTGGTTGGTTGAGGGGGTTGCAGGTTGTTATCAGAGGCTGTCGGGGTCGCCAAAAAACATTTTGACTTGGCTCTAGAATGGTAGTTACAGCCTGACAAACTCCAATTATGCCCCCAGTTTTGCCCCCATTCATACCGGATGTGCGAGCGATCGCGAATGGCGATTTCTGACGCGGACCTGGGTGGCCGTGGCTGGTATTCAGAGCGCCTCCGTACACTGGATGACCAACCCGAAGCCGAAGTAAGCGCCTTCGCTGTTTCTCGTGCCGTCTCTCAATGAAAGATTGCGACATTTCAAGAGCGGTTGAGCTATCTCAAGCCAACATACAGATCGAGATGCATATTGAGAAATGGACCCAATTACTTCCCCTTTTTTGGTGGTTGCATGTACAGTGATAGCATTGTGCGTGGAGCGGTTGCGGTTTTCTCTCTTGGTACTACATGTTGTGTTTATTGTTTTTTATATTGGTATATGTTGTGTTTTTGATCTGGTGATGGCATATTTTGTCGAAAGCTAACTGATCTTCGCCGCCAGGCACATGAGCTGAAGAGTCCTGGTTAGTTTCCATGAACTTGGCAGGTAGTAGGGGTGGTATGTGTCGGTACCTCTTGATGCGATGTATGACCAACAGCTACGTGCCGCGCTTGAGGCATGGCAGTACTCTTCGACCAGTCGTGTGGTTCTGGCAACGGAAGCCGGTGGCTGGAGGTTTGCTTTTTTTCGGTTCGACGCAACCACCTCTGATCCGCAAGAAGCCATCACCGGGGATTTCGGAGTTTTATCCAGAGACCTGGTCTTGCAATGGGCAGGCGACAAACAACTCGTCGCCAAGCTCGAATATGCGGTAATGGACGACGTACCACATGTATCTGTTAACACTGAGTTGTTCGCGGCTCTACTGCTTGCATCTCTGCCCGCTAAGGCAACAAAGAAAGCTGTCCAAGCATTTCTGAAGCAGCGCGACGCTCTGCTGGAAGACATGAAGCGCCCCAACCTGCCGGGCGAAGTCATCAATTGGGTTTTCGCAAGGTCAGCCGGGATCTGTGAATTCGAGGGCTGCCCCGCTGAGCTGTTCAGGGATAACCTGGGCAACTACGGGTACTATGGTTACCTCGCCCACATCGTTGCAGCCAAGCCAAAAGGCCCGCGCGGTGATGACCACCTGTCAGCAGAACTGGCGCAGTCACCCTCGAATATCATGCTGTGTTGTGACATCCATCATCGGCTGATCGATAAGGTCGATCCGGATAGTTTTAGCCGCGAACGACTCCAGGGAATGGTCGCCACTAGGGTCAACTGGCGTACCAATCAAGCAGCTAGTTTGTCTTACCCGATTGTGCATGCCTTGGCATTCATAGGTGATATCGCCGGTCGCACAACGACATACTCACAGCACGATGGCCGACAGGCCTTGTTGGCCGCGCATCTTACGCCTGCGAGCGAACGTGTGGCCGAATATCTCTTACGCGATGCCCAAGGCGGGAACGATGTAAACGATCCCGGATATTGGGCTAACTTCTTGCGAGTTTTCCGGGCACAAATTCTCCACATCCATACCGCGATCAGGGGCGATGGTGCGTTCGGTGCTCAAGCCCAGGAGCTCGCAGTCTTCCCACTAGGCAACATGCCGGCAATGCTGCTAGGCGGGTGGTTGGTGGGAGAAGCGAGACGAGTAGAGCTGTTTAGCTTCCGACGTAACCCGGGAACCTGGGTACGCCCTGACGATTCCGAGCCTGCTGTGGAATTCGAGTGGACTAAGCCCCCAGGCGTGAAAGTTGGCTCGCATGTCTTGATCACACTGGAGATCACCTCAGAAATCACCGATGCAGCGCTAACGGCGGAAATGCTGAACATGTCTCGCATACGGATTTTTTCCACCACCTATGGTGTTGATGTTGTGGCACCCAAAGAGGCGATGGAGAGATTCAGAAATACCTGCCAGGAAGCATGGGCATATGCGGTCGATGTGCTCCACGCTTCAGAAATTTCAATTTGTACGATCGCCCCTGCGGCGGCAATTTTTGCTCTCGGCATGAAGCTTCAGTCGCGTTTGCACCCGCGAATCCACATGTTCCAAATGGCTCCTAAAGCCTTGCCGTTCCACGCCTTCACTTTGGATAGGCATGCGATTAGCGTGCGGCCGCATGCACCTGGCAGCGTGCTCCAGTTAGATGCCTGCTGAGTACAAGCAACATCTTTTCAACATTACCTTCATGAGGGCTTTCCACATGGATATTGAAGAACGCAGCTTGCTTGTCGCAGTAGAGGCTTTAGAGCTTCCGCCTAGTGCTTATGAGAAAGCGGTACAGCGGTATAAATCACTGGGCGAGTGGTTCAGCCGACCTGAATCAACCGTCGCCACGAACGATCCTCACATTTTTGTTCAAGGATCGTTCGCGTTGGGTACGGCCATCCGTCCGTTGCTTGCTGGAGAGAGCTACGACTTGGATCTGTCGTGCAAACTGAGGGAGGGGATTTACCCGCAGACCCACAGCCAGTCGGATCTGAAGGAGTTGGTGGGAATTGAGTTGGAGGGGTACCGCGAAGCCAAGCGTATTCAGGAAGCTCTGGAAGAAAAGAATCGATGCTGGCGTCTCTACTACCAAGATGGGGTCAGCTTCCATATGGACGTTGTGCCCGGAGTTCCCGTGGAAGAAGGTAGGCGCCAGGAGCTGGCTATCACCATGGAGAGCTATGGCGTCAAGCAGGTACTAGCTCAGGACGTTTCTAATCTTGCAGTCTACATTACCGACAAACGCCGTCCAGATTATAAGGACGTCAACGCTGGCTGGATGGTCAGCAATCCGGACGGTTACTGCAAATGGTTCGAGTCCAAGTCAGAGCCAGTTTTTGAGAAAGAATTAGTCACGCTGGAAGCGCAAGTTGATGAGGTCCCATTTTATCAACGAAAGACAAATCTTCAGCGGGCAATTCAATTGCTCAAGCGTCATCGTGATGTGATGTACCGTGACAATCCCGACTCAAAACCAATCTCAGTCATCATCACCACGCTGGCGGCGCAAGCCTATCAGCCAGGTGGCTCATTGAAGGAAGCCGTCGCCTCGTGCCTCGCTGCTCTTAGTACGTTTGTGGCCAGTAATTCCGACACTGTGCCGAACCCGGTGAACCCTAAGGAGAACTTCGCCGATCGCTGGAAGATGCCTGAGGGGGAGAAAGATCGATTGAAAGAGCACTTCCACCTTTGGGTTCGCCAGGCTCTTCAAGATTTCAAGCAAATCAGGGATCTGGATGGGCAACGTCTGGTGGAGCACATCGAGGATTGTTTCGAAACGCCGACCTCGACCGCCGCTCTGGGCATTGCGTCAGCACCGCCTCAGGTCGCCGCCCCTGCCATTGTAGTTTCTCAGCCGCCTCGTCCTTGGGTTAGCAACGGTTGATTAAGCATGGTTCGATGATCGAATCATTTTTGGCCGACTACCCGCGTATGAGGTTTAGGCCGACGGTGGACGGAACGATTTCACTTGTCGGCCGATTGCCATTTTCTGCGTCAGCTGCGGGGCTTCCCGATGTAACTGATGAGTACCGGATACGGATCGACATCGTTGATTCGTTAGACAAGGCGCTTCCTGTCATCTACGAGACTGGAGGAAGAATTTCATCTGCCAGGGACAATCACGTAAATCCGGATAGCTCATTGTGCCTAGGATCACCGCTTAGCCAACGGCTGCAGCTGGGTGCCACACCGACGCTTACTCGGTTTGTCGAGCTGTGTTTGGTGCCATTTCTATATGCGCAGTCATTAAGGGAGAGGGACATTGCTAATTTTCCTTTCGGGGAGCTTGCACATGGTTCCCAGGGGCTGATCGACGACTACAGGATGATATTTGGAGTGAAGGATACTGGCGTCCTCATGGGATTGCTTGATCTGCTTTCAAGGAAGCGCAGAAGGGCTAACAAGCTACCGTGTCCATGTGGGTGTGGCCGTCGATTCGCTTGTTGTAGGCTACATGCAACTGCACATCGAGCGAGGGCATCTCTGTCTCGATGGGATATCAAGCGAGCCTATAAAGAACTTCAGGAACAAATTTAGACCTGATTCGATTCTGAAATATTAGCTCGACTAGGTGCCGTTTTCAGCGCCAGCAGTTACTGTCAGAAGCCATGCTCTCAGGGTCGGAGCTATGCGTATATGATTCGCTTTTAAGTCATGAAGGACCGGTTGAATCCATAGCCAAAAGCGGACGCTCAGCATGAGCAGCATCGCGTACTAAATGCGACCTAACATTTAACTCACCTGAGCCCGGCAAGTACGTCACCACATCGGCGCCCAATAACCGGGCAGGTGTTTAGGCACCGCCAATCGGACTTGTCTGTAGCAGGTAATCGACCACTGCCAACGCCGCGTCTATTCATTGATCAAAGAATTTTGAAGCCTCGGAATTGGGGCAGGAGCAGGGATGGCCCAGTCAAAGAGAATCAAAGTAATGCTGTCCAGTCGTTGTAACGACCGCTTTCCCGCTGACAGCGATCAAACACTCAGCAGTATCCGAGAGCAGCTTAAGCGTGAGATAGAAGGCACCAAGCTGTTTGGCAAGCGGGTGTTTGAAGTTTGGATTAACGAAGATGCACCTCCTGCGGATGGCATGCAGGACAGTTGGGATGCCTGTTTGCAGGCGGTCAGGGATTGCGATGTGCTGCTTGTGTTGTCCAATGGCAATGCCGGGTGGGCTAGCGGTGACGGCGACATTGGTATCTGCCACGCGGAGTACATGGAGGGACTTGCCACCACTCGGGGGAAGGTGCGCTTCATCGCTATGCCAAATATCCCAGCAGGCGATAGCCGGGAAGCCGAGGCTGCACGTAACCAGCGCTTCCAGACGTTTGTTGCACAACAGACACCCTTCAGGGGGGGAATGGTTTCTACCGTGGATCAACTGCGTACCCGTGTTCAGGAAGCGCTTCTTGATGCGTTGGTAGTTCTGACCCAGCGTGGTGTAACCTCCGCGGCTTCGAGCCGTTTCGATATGGGTCAGGCGCTGGATTGGACACGGATGGACTTCCGTCAGCGCAAACGAGCGATGGAAGAGGTGTTACTGCAGGCGCTCAATGGTGGCAAAGTCCCTGCTAGCGAAGCGTTCGCCATTGTTCCAATTGCTGGAGTGAATGTCGTTGTGTTTGTCCATGCAATCCCGGCTGCGTTCACGGTTGCTGCTGCGCGTGAGCTGGTGGGTAAGCCTTTTCTACGTGACCATGAGCATGCTGATCTGTTGAAAGGTGCAGAAGGACCGTTGCATTTAATCGCCTGTCACCGTGGAGCGACAGAGACTCAGGCCACTGCGTTGTTAGGCTTTCCGGATGCTACGGTTGTAAGCGGTTCCTTCGGTATTTTTGTCGCTGATGATGTACAGAAAGTACAGTTTGCCTTCCTGGCCAACTGTCGCGATGCGTCGCAAACGCGCCATGCGCTCCAGCGTTTTAGGGAATGGTTGGATCAAACAGGTGAAGCGCAAATTCTGGCCAAGAGAGCCGCTTCACGCGCCAAGATTGTCAAAGTTATTGCCGCCGAACTTGAAGGGAGATAACAGGGATGTCAAAAGCACTTTTTACTGTGGGGCCCGTGTTGTCCTTCCGAGGCGTAAGCAAAACCGGGCAGTGGCAGGTGACCGCGTTAGTCGGAGTTGTAGCTGGCGCCGCATTTCCTGTTCTTTCTGTTGACGGCCAGGCTTGTCCGTCGCCGAAGGTTTTGATGGAGCGTCCGAAAGAAACGATCCTTCGTTACGACCTGAGCTGTGATCAGCAGGCGCAGGAGCGAACGGTTCAGTTTGGTGTAGGGCAGGGAGGGCCCCAATGGCAGTTCTCCATTCCCGGACAAGATTATGCCCCAAGAATGGCCTACGTCTCTTGCAATGGCTTTTCGGATCCTAGTGGAATGCGCAAGTTAGTGCGCCCTGAAAACGCCGTCTGGGCTGACCTGATCAGCAACCATGACAGTGACTTGCGTGCTGCGGGTTACGTGCTGGACAAGGAGCAGCTTTGGCACGAAGGGCGAATCCATGACAAGGGGTTGAAGCGGTTCCACTTGCTGCTGATGGGGGGTGATCAGATTTACTTTGACTCGATCTGGGAGGATGTGAAGCCTCTCAAGAAATGGGTCGGAATGTCGCGCAAGGAGCAGTTGGCGTTCAAGGTGAGCGTGGCGCTGGAGAAGGAGATCGAATCCTATTATTTCGGGCTCTATGCCAATCGTTGGCTGCCTGATACTCGGCGTGACTGGGGGCACTCCAAACCGAACCTTGATGCCGCTGATGCGATGGCGAGAATCCCTACGGTGATGATGTGGGACGACCACGACATCTTCGACGGTTGGGGGTCCTACAGCCCGGCTATGCAGCACTGTGAGTTATTCCAGGTGTTGATGCGTCATGCGCGTAGGGCGTTCTGGGTGTTTCAGTTGCAGCATGCCCTTGATGATTTGCCGCCGTTGCAATTGCTCCAGCGTGCAAACGTTTCCCAGCAGGATCCACAGTATGAGCCGATGCAATGGAGTGCCCGATTAAAGGGAGATCGATTGGCCTTGCCGCTCTTGGATGGTCAGCCGGGCTTTAGTTTCGGCTATCACTTGGGGCCGGTATCGTTGTTTGTTGCTGATCTGCGCACTGAGCGTTCACGTACCCAGGTACTGGGGGCCGATACCTGGACTGCTATGCAGGCTTGGCTCAACACGCTCCGTGACGGTAAGCCTGCTCATCCTGGAAGCAAGTGTCAGCACTTGATCTTCCTGTCCTCGGTTCCGGTCGCGCACCCCAAATTGTCGCTGGCTGAAGGGTTGCTCGATACGTTTGGGCAGGATCATGTGCTCGATAGTAATGCTGATGACCTTAAGGATCATTGGTCGCACGGGGATCACGAGGGGGAGCGTAAGCGACTCCTGGAGTCGCTGACTCGTATTGCTGAGCAGAGAATGCTGCGTGTATCCATTGCTTCTGGGGACGTGCATGTCGCGGCCTGGGGCAGTTGCTACCGAAGGGATATTCCGCCAACGTCGAACTGGGCGCAGATTCAGCAATTTACATCGTCAGGTGTGGTGCATCCGTCGTTGATTGGAGTGGCCGAACGACTTTTTCTTCAGTTGCTGAACCATACAGCCAGCAAGGTCCAATCCATTGATGTGCAGCACTGTGTCGAGATGATGTTGTTCCCCGGTTTTAATCGGTATGTGATGCCGGCCCGGAACTGGTTGGCGTTTGAGTTGGATATGGGGGGCGAGACGGGATGCAAGCTGTGGGCGACTTGGCGTTGTGAAACTGAGGCAGGTTTTTCCAACCATCTGCAGGCGGTGCATCCGGCTCAGAAATAGTGGTCCTCAGATGGGAGCTTTCAAGGGGGATGATGTGAAAGGCAACGTAGAAGTTGTATGTGATGGCTGTGCGGGGGGATCTTTCTTCGGCAGCGTATTTGTGATGAATGCGATATGGCCAAGTCTTATTGTGTTGATAGTGGATAACAGCTGCATGATGTCCTTGTGGGCGGCAGAGCATTTTTGTGAAGACATTGTGAGGCTTAATGGTAACGAACCCGTTGCAAACCTTTACACTCTCGTTACCAATCACGCGCCTTGGGGGGGCACCGAATTTTTGGAGTACATCGACGAGGATGATGAGGGGGCGGCTGCGAGAAAATACATCATTGAGGGCTATAAATACCAGTCTAGAGTTTACTGTGATGCAAGGCAGCTGGAGGTTCCAATGCTGCGAACGTTCATGACGAAGGCGCACGCGATGGAAACTGAAAAGTCCAACAGGGCAGAGATACGATTGACGGTTACGGTTATTTGGACTCACTTCTTGAAATCGCCCCTGATTCATTGGCTAGCGATGAAATCCGGCGATTCACCGACGAGATGCTCGATTGTATTGCCAAGGCTTACAATGCAGCGGTAACTCTCACATCTTAAGCGTCATTAGAGGCTGCCGAAGATATATAGGTACCAGCCTCTCGCGCATGATGTCTTTTGAATAGGATTTGTCCACGTTCCATTGAGTTTAATAATCAGGGGGGCAAATTGATTGTCCCCCTGCTAGTTTTGCTCAATCAGCAGTGGCCAGGGCGTCTTTGGCCAATCGTTGCATATTGAGGGATCGGGTACTGAGTCCTGCTTTGTTGAATCGGTAACGCATGTAAGCAGAGATGTCATCCTCATGCGAGGAAACGATCAGCTGGCGATTGTTGAATTCACATCGTAGCAGATCAGTCAGGGAGGCGATGTTAACCTCATCCAATGACTGTGATGGGTCATCGATCAGGATCAGAGGTACGGTCGAATAAACTCTATTCAGCGAGAGGAAGAAACCTAGGCTGAGCGCTGAAACCTGTCCTGAACTCATCGACAGAATCGCATCATGCTCAGACTTTTCGGCTGTAAGGAACTTGAGTTCTTTGCCGTCTTTACTCTCGATGAACAGACCTAAGCCGCGCTGATAATTCTGTATGAGACGACCGCTGTAGATATGGAAGATCAACTCAATCTCAGCGATGGTTTGCTCTGAGTAGCTGCGTTCCGTTTTCTCCAAGGTCGCTTTCAGGTTGTTGACCTTATCTTTAGCGACTTTTGCTGCTTCGTTCTCACGCTGGATCACCTGAAGCTCATTAAGGCACTGTTTTAGCCTAGTGCTTTGCGCCTCGTTGGCTTTAGCTGCGATGAAAAGCTCCTTGTCAGTCAGGGCTTGAAGCTCGACGACATAGAAATCCTGTAGGTCTTTGAATGCAGCGGTGATGACCTTTCTCCAGTCTTCCGGCAGAGGCTCAGTTTCGGGAGTTTTCTGTCGTCTAATGGAGGCTGTAAGCTCCTCAGTCCGGGTATCCACCACCTCCTCATTTTCGGAGAACGCGTAGTCGAACTGTACACCTAAAACATTAAGCCGAGCTGCAAGTTGGGCTACTGCAGGCAACCTGGCTTTATCGCGGAGTAGGGCGTTGTGTAGGGCACTGTTGTAACCTACGGATATCTGAGCTTCTCTAGCCTTGATCTGAGCTTCAATGAGCGCGAGCTCAGCAGTCATTAACCCTGCAAGAGTCAGAATGGTCTGGCCATCAGCGCTGAGCGCATTGTTGATTTGGTTCGATCGGAGCTCAATTTTTTGCAGCATGATGTCATGGGCTTGCCAGTCGGCACCGCACAATGGGCAGTGTTGATCGTTCGCATTGAGCTTGGCGTGTTCAGCCATCAGGTCTGCTTTCAGACGATTTAGCTCGGCAGCAGCGCTGGCATTAGTGGTGCTTTTTTGCTGAAGTGCGTCACGCCTTACTATTTGCTCTTGGAACCAATCCAAGCGCCCCGGGGCCCATCCGGAAAGACTCGTAGCCTCATCTGATTTAACTACTGTAGCGCCACGTTTGATGATTCCACCTGCTTTAGTGAGCCCGTTTAATTCATTTTTGATGAGGTCGAGCCCATCCAGTGTGCTCAAGTCGCTCCCAAAGCGTGCAAGGATTTTCACCGAGTCCTTGTTAAGCTCAATATAGTTTTCAATAGAGTCGTTTTTGTCCCTGATCTGTATTGCGCCCTTTAGTGGTACTAAACTTTGAAGTCGCTGAATGCTCTTAACAAAATCCGCATGTATTTCTGTAGAGTATGTAGGGAACGGGGACTCTTTATCCCAGCCCGGTTGCAACTCCGCGGTTGAGATTTTTTTGTATTCGATTGCGCCTAGTGCAGCTTGAATCATTCCTTTGAGTAACGCAGACTCGGTTTTTAATTTTGATGATTCAGCGGCGCGCTTTGGATCGCTCAGGAATTTTGTGAGTCGCAAAGCGATAGCTTTGCAATTGTCAGTTTCTGCTTTCACGTCACTAATGTTGAAGAGGTTGTTCAAAGCCTCCTTGCGCTTGTCTACTCTCGTGTGTAGCAGTTGGTTTTGGCCTTGTTCTAAATAATTCAAATAAGAAAAATTTTCTTTGAAATTTTTACCGAAGATTTCTTCGATGAGATCTTCGTTGCGCCGATTCCCTTCTGTGTAATCGCTAGATTTGAACTCAGGTAGTTCATATAGCTTAATATGGGTAAATTGGTTGGCCCGATTATTTGACTTCTCATCAAAATCCGCGGCGGGAGTGTGCCTTGCTAGAACAAGTTTTCGCGTTCCGTTGACGAACTCGATTTTTATAGCTAGATCTCTCTTTCCAGATCGGTTGTTCCAGAGCAGGTTGTCCTCGTAGTTTGTTCTATTGCCCATCATTAGCGTGGAAAATAACTGATTGATTCGTTTAATGCCGCCAGTTAGCAAAAGTTCGATAGCATCAAAGATGCTGGTTTTGCCGAATCCATTGGGGCCATCCAGCGTGAGAAGGGACGAGTCACTAAAGTCCAAATGAATTTTTTTAAAAGCCTTAAAGCTTGAAACCTCAATTTGGGAGATTTGCCAGTTCATCGCTAATCAGCTCCTTAATTAATTCTTCGACATTGGTTTGGCCCAGCTTTTGTATCGTGATATATGTTTTGGCAAGATCGATTTCGGCTACCGCTTCCTCTATCTGCCGACGCAGCGGCACTAGCTCAATTTTCTTGATGTTGAGCTGTAAGAAAGGGAGCTTGATGAAGATTTTTGCAGCTGCACTGTATTTAGTAGGGGCTGTCGGTTCATTTTTGTAAATGTTGAACTGGGATTTGTCTGAGATTAACTCGTTTATTTCTTCGAAGTTAAGTCCTTTGATGGCTTCAACTTCTGTATCGCTGTAGTAGAGGACATACTTTTTGTAGAAGTGCGGATCTTCTTCAATTTCAAAAATTTGCTCTTCATGGTTTTTGAATTCAGCCAGCTTGTTGAGGTGGTGAATACATATCAGATCGCAGTTTTTTTTGAAGGCTGGATCTGTTAGAAATGCTTCAGGTGCAGACTGGTTGATCATAGCGTTAAGATCGCTAGGTTTCATTAGTTCGTCTAGTCGATGCAAAACCGCGAACCGAATCGCCGTACCGCTTTCTCGAGCATAGAAGCTTGTATTGTCATTCTCGTGCACTTTTGAAAAATTGTGTGCGACCAAAGCTTGGTTAATAATTTCAATTATCATTTAAGTCGAGCCTCTGCGTCGTCCTTGGTTAAAATGCTGATGCATAAGCTTCTCGTGATATTGCTATCGA
This sequence comes from Pseudomonas sp. 14P_5.3_Bac1, assembly GCF_025466135.1. NCBI lineage: Bacteria > Pseudomonadati > Pseudomonadota > Gammaproteobacteria > Pseudomonadales > Pseudomonadaceae > Pseudomonas > Pseudomonas sp. 14P_5.3_Bac1. The sequence goes on from NZ_JANLOF010000022.1 coordinate 88,989, forward strand.
TTCGATCATGATCGTCGATCGAGCTGTCATCGAAGCAATTGGTATATTTAGTATCGACTGTGAAGCTCTCCGATGCCTTGGCAGCGATCAGGTTGTTGAACTCGAATAGTAGTCGCCCCAAGTCGTCGTTATCTTTAACTTGAGCGACTATGTCGGAAGTACAATATTTTCTGTCTGTTGGCTCAGGTAGATATAGGGCCGTTGGTGCGTAGAATTTGTTGTCTCTATCCAGGTAGTGTGGCAGACGCTTAAAAACTGGTTCAGCATCTATCCTGTGCAGTAAATCTGAGTAATTTCGAATGTCAAAATTTTGAATGCGTGAGAATTTTTCGGAGGGCTTCATCAACTGACATAGTATTTTGAAATCGCCTCCTTCAGAGAGTCTAATCAGATCATAGATGCGTCGAGCTCTATCGTAAGCAGCGTCAGACATGCCTGGCAGAGATTCAGCAAGCCTCTCTTCAAGGTGGGAATGAAGGCGCGCCTTCAGTTCGATACCGTAGTAATCCTTTCTCTCGTATGGATTTGTATCAGTTATTCCCGAGAGGATGCATGCTGCAGTGACACGGTGTTCGTAAGCTGCTCTACGCTGAGTATCACCTTCATTTTGTATCCTGGCGTGGATCATTAGCGCTTGTGAGCTGATTCTATCTGACAATAAGCAGTAATTTGCATCTAACAGGTCGTCATCAAAAAGAATATTCTGATTGCCATAAATTTCTCTCATGACCTGCTTGGTCAGCTCTTCTATCTTGTCCAGTTCGCAGTGTCTGAAGTTGCCGTATGCATAAAACTCCACGCGTTCATTATTGGAGTCCACGTAATCACTGTGATCATTTATAGGTTGAGATATATGGAAATATCTTTTTATACCTGCAATGCGATCAAGTTCTAGGCTAGCCGATTTCGTTAAGGCGTCCTTGTAATTGCTACGGTAATCACCAATTTTTGCTTTTACTTGGTGCGCACTAACGAGTTTTTTATCTTTATAGATTGCGAAGTCGTCTGTGCTATCTAACTGCAGTTCAAAATCATTATCGCCGGTATTGATTAATTTGAGGGAGTGATAGAGCGCCACTTTCCCTTGATAAACAAATCCGCTCCAAGTAGAAATGGCACTATGTGGATAATTGCTTGCTTCCTCGTCGCTCACGTTGACTCCTTTCACCACACGATCATTTGATATTCAAAGGCTGACGATATCACGACGCCACTATGTATACACCACGTTCGAAAGCAATTAGCTGACTCGGACAGATGCTGAACCGTTCCGGCAGGCGGAGATCATTTGGTGCTTTTCGGACTGCTGTACGGCAGGAGAGCATCTGCGTAAAAGCTGCGGCTGGAGTAGGGGATCCGCATTGCAGCGTCGGGTTTCCGTAGACATTTGCCCAGGTGGGTCATTTGGCAAGAACCACCGTACAAACTGGGCGGCAAAGCGCTCCGTGGGTGTATGTGATGCTAAGGGCGTGTTCGGTATGCAGATACACTCGGATGTCTGGAGGTGTCCGGCCGGAGCAGCTTGCCCACCAACCTCGCGTCTGAAATCTAACCCGCTGTCTCGCTCAAGGGTAGGGAGTGGCTGTGCCGACCGCTGAAAAAAACCTGATAAATGGTAGCCTTGATGGTTATCTGCCTTGAATCTTGTGAGGGTTGGAATGGCGAAGCATTGCATCATGTGCGAAAAGGCTGCAGGTTCGAAGGAGCACGTCTTCCCCGCGGCTTTCGGGCGGCGGCGGATGAATAAAGGCATGTACTGCTACCAACACAATGAGGATGTTCGACATCATGTGAACGAGCTCATGCCTGCTTTCGTTCTCTTCATTAATCGTTGCTGCTCCGAGCAAAGCCAGCGCAGATCCAACAAGTACGCACGATGAGGATTGATATGTTCAAGGTTAAAAAAACACGTCCAAAATTGCACGTTGTTGCGAGGGCATCCCGGGAGCTGGCACTCGCCTTCGCATTGGGAGGAGTGCCAGTTCTGTTAAATTCAGAGTCGTCAGCTCAGTTTAAGGCAATGCTGGACCTTTTACTCGCCGCACCTTTTTTGATGGGCTACTACGCGTGGCTGTGTTTAGCATTCGCGGTGGCTGCAATTGTTAAATACAAGTGGCGGTTCATGTCCGCTCGGTATCAGCGTTGGCTCGACGCTTTGCATCTTTTTTTAGGTGACATTGGTGGAAGTTTTTTGACAGCAGGCAGAACGGGTTTAGGAGCGATACTGGGTTTTTTAACGGTTTGGCACTGGGTCGAACCGGACTCGTTGAGCGCTGAGAATGTAATTCGTACGTTTGTCATGGTTTTCAGTCTCACTTTACTTAGCGTGATGCTGGCGTTGGGCGAAGAGACTTTGAAAGATCCAAAGCAAGCAGCAGCCAGCAAATAGCTCATAAAAGTGGGAGCACTCTGGCGAGGGAAAACATCTATGGGGGCTAGTACTGCCACTGAGCGGCATTCAGCGTTCGCTGCACATTAAGGCTAAACTGAATTTGCTCGCAGGCTGCTCTGGCTTGCATCGCAAGAGGCATCCGCTGCTGAAATCAGCACCGGATAAGTAGCGGTTTCCACGTTCTCAAAAACGTAGCCAGCCATCTCACCTTTGATTACTTCATCACTCATGTGTTGGCGGTGATGCAGAATTGTCCTCCCTGCTGGGGCAAGACTGCCCCAACATGGATAGTAGATGTCCAGCACATGCGGCCGTAGCCTTGAAGGTTGCTTGGGTCAGCGTTTGTTCGGCAGATGGGTCAATTCCTCATCAGCGCCTACAGTTCTAGGCCTATCAGCTTTTCCTGCGGTAATGCCTTACCCGCCTTACGAACGAGCTGATAAACCCTGACAAGCTCAGGGTCAGTCAAGCTATCGAGAAAGGCCAGCTTCCCTGCGACCTGCTTCTGGTACCGATGTTCGGTATTGATCTCGTCCATGAGTGCCTGGAGGCACTCGTCTGAAGGCGCCAGATACCGAGAGAAGCCGGGGAGGGTGGCAGCAATGCAGATACCCTCAGGATCATAATCAGTGAAGGCTATTACTGGCAGCTTTAGCTCTGCCAACAACGTCTGGCTGCTATCCGTTTTGTAGCTTCCTGGCGCACCTCGAAATACCACTAGCGGATTGCCAGGCACCTGGTGGAGAAAGGGTGTCTCATGAGTAAGCTCAAAGTTTTCCCAGTTTTCGATAAGCAATATGCTGTCATGCGTGCAGTGCTCAATCAACCAATGGCGATCGAGATCCAAGCTTGCACCTGGAGGGAGGTGGACTGGGGTTGGGCCTAGCAATAACGGCCGACCGGGTAGGGCCTTTACTGCTACACGCTTACCACGCAGGCGTTTGGTGGTTAGTTTCTCATCACCGCCTTTCTTCAGCGCGCCATGGCGTGACTCTCCCTCCCACGCATCAAGCGATTGGTTTGGGTCGACCTTGGCCTCGTGCTGAAGGTAGGTTGCGATCTTCGCCTTGTGACTTTGACTGAATCGCCAAATAGATCCGACGCGGTGGCCGACGCTGTAATCCTCACAGAATTCGTTCAGCATCTTGCTTGGGCGAAAGTCTTGCTCCTCTGACTGGAAGATAGACAGGAGCTTCTTGGTGAGGGCTAGCGTTGGCATAGCAGCACATCCTCGATGATCACGTTTCCGCTGAGCGTATCGTCCTCATTCTTGGCAACGTGGTTTATGGACAGCCGCCTGATGATCCTGGCGTTGGCGTTGATCTGTTTCTCGACAAGCGTGAGGAAGCACATCATGCAGGACTCCTGATCCAGTACCTTGGTTTCCTCGGCCTGTATGAAGTAGCCAGCAGCCGAAATCGGGGTGGGGGATTTATCAGCCTCATTGAGAAGGCGCTGACTGACCACTACAAGTGGCGAGCCTTTGATGAGCGCAGCTTTCGGTGGCGCCTCATCGACCGGTGTGCCGGGTTTTCTGGTTTTGACGGGGACAGCCACCGCCTTTTCAATGCTCTTGGCAATATCGACCAATGAGTCTCTGATGTTTTGGGCGCCCAAGTCAGGCACCAGCTGAATCTTCAGAGGCTCGTGATGGTAAGCCCACTCCGGAATCTCAGAATATTCATCTGGGGATCGCACCTCGTACTCAGGATGCTTCTGAAGATAGAGCTGCAGCGCACGAATGCGACGCGCGCGAGGGGCGACTGTCCTGATTTTGTAGAGATAGGTCTTAAGCACATGGATGATGTCGACTGTCCTGGAGCGCCACTCTGAAAGCTTGTCCAAAATGTGGCTCTGATACAGAACCTCTAGGGTCTCGCGCTCCGGTGGAGTCAACTCGTCAAGGATTGCCTCGCCATCGAACATACTCAGGGCCTTGAGGATCCGCTCAAGCTGGTTGAGATAGTGCTCGGTCTGCTTTTCCTTCTCCTTATAGGTCGTAACGTTGCCGAAATTGTTCTCGGCCGCCGTGCGAACATGGAGGAGAAAGTCATTCATGGCCTCAGCCATCTCGTACAGGGTCGCATCGATATCGCCCTGAATGAGTAATGAGTCTTCGATGCGATTCTGTAGGCAGGCGTCGGTGTAGTCGTCCATCAGCTTGATGAGACGTGCCATCTGCTCACCGAAATCGGCCGAGATATCGTAATTCCGAGCACGATGGGTTGCTTCGTTCAGCAGACGATTGAGGGTAGGCGAGAGCCGGTAGGTGTTCTCAACTGCGGCGTTGATACGCACGGCTCTTATCTGCTGCAGCTTCGTTAGCGCTCGGGCATTGTGATCATCCCGGGTGACATACCCGGCCGAATACATCTGTGAGATCACCCTGCGATATTTATGCAAGAGCTCAAGATGATTGGCCACCGACTCTTCGAGCGTGCTCACGACTCGGCTCTCTTGTCGTACTCGCTATCTTCTTCAGAGATCTCGTCGTGCAGCATGAGGTACTCGATAGCTTCCATCAGCCACTCGATGCGGCCAGTGAATATGTAGATCTCGGACTCAGGATTGATGAGGAGCAGGTACCCCTCATTCTGGAAGCGTTTGACGATCTTGTTCAGACGCTCCCGATCGGAACCATCCTTGGTGTTGATGTCGATTGTCGTCTGGCGCAGCTGTAGGTACAGGCTGGGATTTTCAGAGATCCTGGCCATCATTTGATTTAGGTTCAAAACCTGGCCTGCAGCAACAGACTCATCATCCCCAGTGATGCGCATCACCAGTTCAAGGAAAGACACCATGGGGCGCAGAACATTCTTGACCTCTGTGAATCGCTTTTTCGCATCCTTTTTCCCCTCGATGTCGATGTCAGCATGCGCGGCAAAGAATGCACCGCCATCCCGCGTGGTGGTCAACCTGAGGTCAATGCGCCTGAGGTAATGATCTACATCGTCCTGGTTGACTGTGTTGGCCAGGAACTGATGGCCTTCGTAGTCGGTAATCTGGCAGATGAACCCACCCTGCATGAGAGCAGTCGCTACCCGGGCAAAAGTGCTCATTCGCCGTCCTCCCAGGCAAGCTCAAGCTCGCTGTCATCGATTGCTTCGTTTTCCAGGGCAAGTTCGCAATGCACCAGGCGTCGTTCCGCATCCAATTTGTATTTGTGTTCAAACAGCATCAGCGTCTCAGCGTCAGGATCGGGGAACGCGGTGCACAGAGTGATTCTGTTCTGGCCTAGGTAGTTGCAGAGCGACACGATGTTCTCGGCATCAATCGCCTTAAGCTCATCGACACACCAGGTCAGCTGTACAGGAGCGTTGCCCCGAACCTTACCAATGAACCCCAAGAACAGGATGATGAGCACCAGGTAACTGAGCCCGTTCGAAGAGATGTTTTCGAGCTCAGCACGATTGCGGAACTGCCGGAAGTTGCTCTGTTCTCGCACGGAGCCGCGGATACTGACCAACGATTTAAATTGAGCATTGATGCCACGATTGCCATCCCAGATCGCGAGCAACGCGTTCAGATGGGCAACGGCATCCGCGCCGGGCAGACTGTCCTCCTGCGTCCATTCCTCTCGATCATTGGTGATTTTTTTGATCACTGACCAATAGTCGAGCTCTTCAATACCCGAGTAGATGGAGACCTTCAGTTCGGAGAGGTTGTCGAACACCGTCGAGCTGTGCTCCAGATGCTCTTGCAGGGACGTATTGAAGCTGGAGAGCTTCTTGTTGAAGGTCTGCAGCTCACGGTGAAGGCCTTGGATTTCGCCGAAAATGGTTTTGGCATCTGCGACCAGAAGTCGTCGGCTCTTATCATGCTCGGTGGCGAACCAGTCCTCGACAACTCGAAGGGTCACGCGGGCATCGACATCCTCACCAGTTTCAGTGCGGATGTTGTGGAGGCGATCTTGGAAGTAGGTCGACGGGGCAGCAAGGGGTACCTCGTTGAAAGCAGTTCGCATTCTGGATGTAAGCTTGCGCAGTTGACCTTCGGCTTCCGAAATTTGTTGCTGGAACGTGAGCATAGCTGCGCGCAGGGAGCTGGCTTCCCAGGCGCTGTCATAGGCTTGGTGACGACTGGTGGGTTCGTAGAGCTTCAGCCTGTCATCAAGGCAGTTGGCAACGATGACCAATTGGCTCTCAATGGTTGAGATGGCTGTACGACACTCCTTAATGGCGGCGTTTACCAGTTCACGCTTTCGTAGCCAGGTCTCAGTCTCTTCCTTGACAAGCAAGGTGTCTCGGTCGAAGTCTGCCTGCTTTTGCTCTTTTTTGGCCTGAAGCTCAGGAGTCTGCGGGAGCATCTGGCTTTTCCAGACTTGCCACATGGATAAGAGCTCGCTCCACGACTGGATATCTTTGAGCGTTTTCAACAGTTCCGCACGCCGGCTTTCAAGTTCGCTGATGACGTCGACGTCTGCACCTTCGCCCGCGAGCTCTTTCTTCTGTTGTTCAAGGAAGAATTTAATACTGTCGTCGCACGTCCGCTTGTGTGCATCGATACCAGCTTGTATCTCGCGAACCGCGGAGTTCAGTCGTGCTTCATCCTCCGAGATCTGCTTCCTACATTGCTGGGCGAGAGCTGCTTTTTTGCTTGAAATGCGCTCATTGAAGTCGGTGTGAGCCTGTTGAGCATGCCCGTGGAGGCGTTCGCACTCATCCAGTTGAGCGTGGGCAAGCTTGAGAGCTTGGGCAAAAGCATGGCCCAGTTGTTCGTTCAGCCAATCGACATCTCTCTCCAAGCCCTGGGCAGTTGATTTGGCCTTCGTCAGGCTGGAGCGAGCCAGAGCGAGCTCTTCAGTCGCGGCTTTGATCGACTTGCGCAGTTCAAACTGCTCATGAACAGCACGTTCCAGCTGAGCCTCGAAAGCCTCTAGTGCTTGGTTCGCGTCTTCAAGTTTTTCGTGAAGCTTCGACTCGTCCGCCTCGTCAGTGGCCTCAACAAATTCCAGCTCCAGCGCGATCCCGTATAGGTTTTCAGACATCGCTGTCAGTTGCGGGTGGAGATCATTGCGGTATAGGAGTTTGGGGTTGATGACTTTAGCTATGTCTTCTGACCAACCTGGACGATTGGTTCGCAGAAACGCGAGGAGGCTATCCTGATCAGGGGTATGAGCTTGTCGGATGTCAGCAATCAGGCCTTTGTGTTTCTCGATGGAGTCTTTGATCGCTTTGATCGTCAGATCGTGACTGGCTGATCGGTCTTGAAGGTCGTCGACAGAGCGCTGCTGGTCACCGACTAATGTCTGCGAGGCTACGACGGCCTTGTTTGCATCCCTGATCTCGAGATTTTTGTTGTCGATCCTGGCTCGAATTGACGGGTCAACCTGTGGGTTTGCCACGAGCACTTGAGCACGTACCAGATCACCATGACGTTGTTGCGCCTCGCGTACCAAGCGCTGGAGTTCATCGGCAGATGAGTCGTCCACCACCTTCAGTGCATCTTTACAGGCGGCCTCGATCCTGGTCTGAGCCTCGCGAGCTTCTTCCCTGAGGTTGTTGGCTTTCTGGATGGCTACAGCGTGAAATTCGTTATGAAGCCGGTTCTCCTCATTGATCTGCTGCTCATACTTCGCCTTGACCTCCTGAGCAGCCCCTAGAGCCATATTCAGCTTGTTGCCAACGCTTCTGAGTTCGTCTTCATAAACGGCTTTCTGGGCTGTGCGAGCGCGCTTCTCCTCGACACCCTTCCTTTCGTAGTCCTGCCTGGCGACCTCAATTTCCTTGAGATTACGATCACATGAATCGATCTCAAACTGCGCACTATGGATGGCCTGGGTCAATGCCAAAGCGCGCTCGTCGTGGGCGGCGGTCTCGTCGTCGAGGTAAGTTTGCTTTAGCAATTGCTCGCTTTCGCGCTGAGCTTTTGTGAACTGAAGGTGGTCTTGAAGGAAGATGAATTTTTCCTTCACCTCTCGAATGGCATCCTCAGCAGATTCCAGCTCAGATCGCTGCGCCCGAGCGGTTTCGACCAGCGGGGTAATGTTCTTGATGCTTTGGTAGGCGTTGTAGTCTCGCGGCCAGTTTTCTACACGCTTGCGCTCTGTTTGGATGCCGGCGGAAGGTTTGCCTTCGAAAACCCAGTCGGCAACCACCTGCTGGAGATCATCAAAATTGGCCTTTCGAGAGAACATACCTTTGGTGAGCTTCTCAAGATGCCGCAAAGGACGGTTGTAGGTAGTGAATCCGTACATGTCCGACATCCCAAGCAGATAGCGCCTGTGCTTAGGGTCTACGTGCGGCGGCTGCCATCCCTGGATGATGGCCCTGTAGTCAATGTACGTATCTACCAGTCTGTCAGCATGGGGGATTTTCAGGTAGATCAGGCGCTGGCGGAACTCCTTATTGAGTACAAACTGGCCGTCATCGGTGACGAACATGTCACGTCGGAAATGGCTGTTCACGAACCTAAAACGGATCTTGTCGGCGGTAGAGTTGCTGAGCACGACCACGAGCCGGCGGGTTCCATCGGGACGTTTATACTCATACACGAGGTAGGAAGTCTGGTTCGGTAGGTAGTAGTCGATGAACGAATCCTTACCTTGCGAAACCACGTCGCGGGGTTCAACGCCGGCGAAGAGCAGCGCCAAAGAGAGGAGGGAGGTCTTGCCTCGGCCGTTGCGCCCGGTCAGCGCCATGCCACCATCAATACCCATCGTCTGAACTCGCCCGCGGGAAAGCGAATCGATGAGATGGATGTTCATCAGTCGGAAGAGCGCCTCCGGCGCGCTCTGCGGCGTTTCAATTTGCTCCCGGGCCGGCAGTGGCGGCTCCTCGGCCATTACGTCCTCTGGTACCAGAAGGTCGAGATCAGCGTTATGTGTTTCAATATTCATCGCAACTCCTTTGCCGTCCCCAAGTCCTGCTAGCACCAGGCGAGTCCACACGAGTGGATGGTCGTTTGGATGGCGACCAGGTTAGGGAATGTATAAACGTGAACGAGCAGTGAATGGATCGCTCTATCTGTAGGGAAGCGGTGCCCACTGGCGAGCTCATTGAGGGTTTCAAGGCGCTTTGGAGGGCTTCGCGGCGCCTGCCTTAGTAGCGGCCTTTGCTTTTTTCGTCCTGGTTGACGCACCTGACGTAGGTGAAATTTTCTCGATCAGCTCTTTGCCGATCTTCATACCCGTGCGTCGCAGTCGATCACAGGCTGCCATGAAGCTAACTTTGCTGAAGAACGGGATTCCCAAAGAGCCGCCTTTATAGGGTGGCCGCATGATTCCGTATACTACGGTGTAGTCACTACGATTGAAGTCAGATTTTCGCCCGTCCGGGAGTGACTTCAAAAATGCGCTTCCTCCCTTGGTCTTCGAGACGGTGTCCTTCAGCTTCGTGCGGAATTTGCTATCTGCCACGAAGGCCTCAGCACTGACCACACCTTGCATCCACAGGTGGCTGATGGGCCCTGATGAACCGCCATCCTTCAAATGGATGAAAATCTTGTCGTTTGAGTAGAAGTCACAAGGCTCAAGGTTGCCCGCAGTGACGCCCTCGGGATTGATTTTGGTACGGTCTAGCTTGATCAAGTCGGTACGCTTAGCAGTGATGTCCGCAATCAGCTCTTCTTCGTTCAGACATGAGGTTCGACCGATGATGCCGAAATCCGGAATACTATCGAAATGTTTTTCGACCAGATCTTTGAAGGTTGCGGAAATTTCGTACCATTTTCCTGCAAATAGCACGTAGTGCGTCCGCGTCGGCTTGGTTAGCGTGCACTCCCAGTTCAGGCAGTCATAAACCTTCCAGCCAATCGGTTCGCCAGACTTTTGGCTCACGGAACGAACCCGGTGCGAGGACTTCATGACCTCCATCGTTTGAGTGCAGGTCAGCCGATTTAGCTCGTCCACGTAATCGGTGATGGATAGCTTGGTGAACTCGCACTTGCGGCTACCAAAACCGGTGTACCCCAGTTCTGCGCCCTCTTGGTAATCAAGGATCTCTGGAGGGGACATGTGCAATAGGCTGTTGGCGCCTCCGCGAATCGCACGAATCTCGCTATAGAGCTGCCGATCCAAGATCTTCAACCGCTCAGAACTGGTCTCCTCCCTGACGTTGTCAAACCAGGCGTAATCGCGTTTGTAGGCGATTGACTTATAAGCCTTCAGAATTTCCGCGCACTTGTCGTGAAACTCGGACGGAGCCAGCGGGGCGTCTAGGCTTAGCGCGTCTTTGCCGGCAACAAACTTGGCAAATCCATCGTCACTGGGCTGACCGCCCGCCACCCTGGCCAGGTCTCGTAGTGTGTCCATACCAAACTGGCTGAAATCCGAGAGTTTGCTGGCTTGTATCCGCTTCTGAAATGTCACCGCGTCTGGAGTTGCGAGATCGAGGCTAAGCAAGCTACCTCGCGGCACAGTGTTGAGCGCCACCTTCAGTCCAAATTGGTGAACGAAGGCATCTTCCTCGAGCGCGAGGTGGGCATAGCCAAAACAAAAGGCCATCCAGCGGTTTTGTACGTACAAAAAGAGGATGGCTGCAGAACCGCTGGAGTGCAGGCTTCCGAGAGGATCTGATATGTGGGGCTCGAGCAGGGCCAGCCATTCAGGAGTTCGGTCATACACCTGGCCGTAGTAGAGGATGCCTTCTCCGCCACCCTCCCAGTCTTGGCCCTTCAACTCCTTAGCGCCGCTTGGCCCATATTTCGGGCTGAGGCCATCCTCTGGATCTAGGTTCGGCTTCAGTAGCCGCACCGTGATTGAGTTGACGCCAATCCTGCTCATTACCACTCCTTAGCAAATGACCAATTCAGACACATTTGGATCCGATTCTTGCTTATAGTGATGTCAAATTGCAATGAGTGCCGATGTTCTGGTGGCCAGACCGCAGTGACTAGGAACTGTACGAAAAGAAATGTCGCAAACACCGCCGGCAGCGGGCCAATGTGAGCATTCCTGCATAACTTGTTGCGAGCTTGCAGTAGCGAGTCGCCACGCGGCGGTGCTCCTTCAGCCAGCCAAACAAGCGCTCGATGACATTCCGCTCACGGTACTTGGGCTTGTCGAAGAGGGCGTGGGATAAGGCTAAAGTGTTATGCATCTACTGGTGGTGATGACACCGTGTCACAACAAGCTGTCCCTAGGCACTTAGTCTAGGACCTGGATACAGTAGACAGGTAAAGGGCAGGAAGGTGACCTGGTGTGGGCAGCTATTATCTGAGCGGGATAGCGAAGGCGCTGGTGGAGGATGTGGCGCATTCGATTTCTGTTTGTAAGCATTCGGCAAAGTCACCTTCCGAACTCCAGCATTAAGGGCGATGGTACCCGCGTATTTAGTGAACACCATGGCCTTCGGCGGTGGAGTCGGAAAGGTGTGGTCGCCGGCCCCTTACAGTTGACCTTAGACTGGGGGCATCCTTTTCAAACCATCCAAAGCATGCCCTCAGACCCAACGATACCTAAAGACTCTCAGGGTCGCCGCTGAACATCCCGCCTGGTCCGACGGGGTGCTGAATCATGGTGACGTCCATGTGTCGCTGTTTCCTCACGTTGAATAATCAAAGACCTGTAGCAGGCCACTTTCTACTGGGGGAGTACTACTCGACGACATTGTCTGGGCCAGTGCTTCCCAAGATGTTTCGTCCGTACGGGACGATCTGTCGAGCCTTGGTTCAACCTTTGCGCGCCACCCACACCGCTTGAATCGCATCTCGCATCTCTTCTGACGCGTTGAAAACCGTTTGACGGAAGCGATTGCTGGCTCCGGTTGCGGCATTGATCTCATATGCTTTGGGTGCTCGGGAGGACCAGGTATCGGGAGAAGGTAGAGCCCACTCAAATTGAAGTGGGACGAAGAATTTCTCGTCCGCATCCCCGCTGTAATCGGTGATCTGCACCCCCCCGGTTGCCTTACCTTTGGCGATCACCCCTACGCCGGTGTGGTAAAGGAATACAGTGGACCCTTTGCTAATGCGTCGAACCGCATTTTTGCGGTCGTAGTAGGCGGCCGCCTTACCTTTCTTTCCATCGCCAAGCATGTCGCGCCAGGCGTCGTCCATGTAGGTGCGGTTGGTGTTGACGATGAAGATGCCCGGGTTGACCTCCATCAACAGGTCTAGCTCGGGGTTGTAGGTGTCGAACTGGATGAATGGGTTGCCCGCCACCTGATACAGCTTGTACGTCAGGCTGTCGATGTGGACACCCTTTTTCGACCAATACTGAATCGCCTCCAGAGTGTCACGGTCGACACCATTCGTGACGACGACGAATCGCTGGTCTTGATTGAACTCTTGCTCCTTGAGAGGAGCCTCAAGCCCAAAATACTCTTGATGACGCGTACTCAAGGCACCCTCTAGGCGCTGTTGGCTCTGGACCATCGCTTCCAGTTGTACATAGGTATAGCGCCCGAATTTTTGCCCGTAGCGCATGACTTGAAGCAAGTTCTCGGCACTGGATTGCCACCGCTTCAGCTCGAATATAAAAAGGGTGCCCTTGCGGTCGAGGGCCAGAATATCAGCCTCTTCTTGGAACTGTCGTTCCTGGGCTAGCAGCATAAGCTGCTCTTCTGGGATCAACTCCACGAGGTGTGACGCCAGAAACTCCTCGATGTACTTCTCGCTGATGCCTAATGCATCGGGGCGTTCTATCGGTACGCGACGACTGCTAGCGAGAGCCGGTATGGTCAACTCGTAAAGCATTTGTGCTCTTCCTTAGCTCCGCGATCAGCGGGCGCAATGATGGCGATTCAGAATTATTTTGCAGTTTGCCTTCTGTTACGAAGAGTGGAAAGCCGGCTGTACCATCTATGGCGCTAGGGCAATGTCCGCCTCAAGCCTGCTTAGCTCACGATTGCAGGTCTTTGAATAACCAGGCCTTGAACTGCTCCACTGCGGCCTGCCGTCGTTGTCTCCGCGGAAGAACGACGTGATGCCCAACATAGCGCACCGATTCACTGCCACCTTTTAGCGGGGCAAAAAATTTGCCAGCAATCAGTTCTTGGCCTGCACTGCCAGGATGTAGATTTTTTTGACGATGACCAAGTCAGCGACTTCTTCACCATCGGTGAACCTCGGCGGTTTCAAGAGGGGATGGACGTGTCCTGCGTCCGCAGGAAGTCGAAGAGCTGCAGGCTCAACGGGGCGTGTAGTAGATGGCGTCCAGAAGCGCTGCGCGTCCCAACCAGATTTCGGCGTCAGCCGCATTGCTCGGCTGCGGATGTCTCCACCACGGATCACCGTGCATCGGCTCAATGATGCGCTGCCAGTAGTTCTCCAGGTTCGTTGTGCTCGGGCTGACACCGAAGTTTTCGCACAAGTCCTTTCGGTTGGCCGAATCGATGCACACGAATGCGTCAGGCCGCTTCATCGCCAAGAGCCTAGTCGCGGTCGGTAGTCCGCCGACTCGCCCGTCCTGATCGAAGGCTGCTCTGAACGCTTTGCAGTAGCGGTCGTAGTCGTCCTGCGTGACCGCGCCCATCAGGGGGATGAAATCGAGGGCGTGGGAGAGACCTGTGGGCGCTTCGATGACCAGGTTCGCGAACGTCCCACTTGCGCCCATGCTCCCGAAAAGCCCGTAGTCCACGCCTGGCTGCTGAGACTTCTTGCGCCCGAGAGTGCCGGCGACCAGCTTGCGGTCGTCCTTGTTCCACTTCGCGTAGGGTATGCCAGTCGCGAAAAGGGCGCGAGCCTTTGTCAGAACGCCCAAGCGCTCCTTAAACAGGTGCGCAGACGGGTGTGATGAGCTTCGGACCTGCACGAGGTAGTCCGCCCAGCTCATGTCATGTGGCGCTCGCTTGTTATTCAGCTTAGAAGGTGGCCGAACGTCAGCGAACTTGATCAGTTCCTGTCGCGCAGCCGTCTTAGCTGCGTACTGGTGACGGTACCGAAAGAGGAACTCGTGAGAGATGTCCTCCGCCCCTTTCCACGCTTCTGCGACGAAGCGACTGAGGTCTACTAGCGCTGCATCGTCGAGCGAGCCATCAAGCAGCACGCTCGCCTCGACGTTTCGGCTCATCGCCGCCTTCGTGAGATTCGGGCTCCCGACCACGCAGCGTATGCGTTGCCCGTTACGAAACAGGTAGACCTTCGGGTGGAACAGATCACCCGTAGGAGGAACGACGGCTGCGGCCGCTAGCGCTGCAGCCCGCTCAAGCACCTCGGGTTGCGTCTGGAACATATGAGTGCCGACAACGAAGTGCTCGAACTTCGAGCTGTCTTTCATCGCTGCCTCGAAGACCGCGTTCTCGGTAGTCCAGGCTACTGCCCATTGCATCGACTCGCAGTTCTCAACCAGCGCTATGAGTGTCGACTGCGTCTGCGAAGCCGACAGGAACTTCACATCCATCTCTGCTTTTCCTCGTGCTTCTATTGAACTAAGTCCGGTGCGCTTCTGGGAAACGTCAGGAGAGGCGGACTGCTCGTGCAGCGACCGGCATGTAGAGCCATCGCTCGCTCACGGGCTTGCCGGTTGCGTTGAGAAGGGCATGACCGTAGGACTCGAGCTGGGGGCCGTGCTCGGCCACCAGGTCCTCGTCTCTGGCTGAGCTTCCGGGGTTCGACTTGTGGTCCAGGAGAATCCAGCCGTCTGGCAACTCCACCAGCAAATCGATGCGGCCCCTGATACGAGTGCCGTTCGGGCCATCTGCTTCGATGGGTACCTCGACGTAAACGGGACAGTCGGGCCAGCGCTTGGCTATCCAAGCTTGGAACGCTGAGGTCTGGGTGCACACGGCATCCTTATCTACAGAACCAGCCACGGCCCAGGTCTTCAGAATGCCCTCGACGTCAGGGGGAGAAATACCGCCAAGCACGACGGCGCGTGCGATACACAGGTGAAGCGCCGTGCCCAGCGATGCCATGTCGGGCTTGCCTGCTAGGCTTAGCCGAACTCCGACGGCGTCGGTCTCGACAACCGTGAATGCACCGCCCGAAGCAGAACTCGGTCGGTGCCACAAAGGTTCGGCCTGCACGCGCGGACGAGTTGTAAACCAGTGGCAAGCCTCGGAGGCTTTGGCAGGTGGCTCCGTTGAGCACTCATCCTTGTTCCAGGACTTAGATAGCCTGGAAAGCTGCTTGCCTTCGGAAGTCGTTATTATTTCTGAGTCACCGAACAACAGCTCGGCTGCACCTTTAATCTCGCCGACCCAGGCGCGGCCCGGCCCTGACCTGCGTACGAAAGATAGTGCGACGTTCATGTCACGTGCGCGGGTCAGGCCCACATATAGCAGACGCTTGTTCTCCGCCAAGGCCTCTGCCTGCATGGCTTGGCCAGTTACGCTGGCTTCGGCATTGAGTGCGGCTTGGGGCTGGGACCGCTTGCCCCAGGTCTTCAGCCAGCAGTGTACGAAGCGGTTGGCGAGCGGCTGCTGCGGATCGAAACCCCCAACTGTCCTCGCGCGCACGCCCCAAAGTGAACTGCGTGCTGTCGCATCGAGGCTTGTCAGCACGACGATTGGCCACTCCAGCCCCTTGGCCCCGTGATAGGTGAGGACTGAGACCGAGTTGTCTTCTGAAATGGCCCGGTTATCGTCCTCTGCGCTGGCGAGTTCGTCTAGCCAACGAAGCATGCCGCTGACGGTCGCCGGTCGCTTCGCGGCGACACACTCGTCCTCGAAAGTCTTTCCGAGCTCGACCAGTGCCTCGACATTGGACAGCCTATTGCGGCTCTCGTGAGGGGAGGTGGACCATTCGCCGACCCGCCGCACTACTTGGGACTCGGCAGCAGCAAGTCGCAGTACTTCCTGTGGCGTCAAAGCCATTAGCGTTGGACGCAGCTCTTCCAATCGGGCCAGTAGCGGATGGGCGCCGTCACCCTTCGTCAGCCACTCGTGTGACCTCACCCCATCGGTGGCTAGGTATTGCAGCCTGTCTGCAAGCCAGGTCTCGATCGGAGTGCCATCGGCCAGGGTTAGTACCAGCGCCGTGGCGACGGTGTCGGTTGGGTCGTTCATGCGCCTCAGACAGGCCATGACATAGATGGCTTCGGCAGTTCCCAATAAACCGGAGCGTGGGCTGGCTGACGGGATGCCCCAGCGGGTGAGCGACGTAACGGAATATTCGACCTGGTCGTTGTAGCGACAAAGCACTCCGATATCGCCGGCCTGAATCGGACGGAGCTCCTCGGTGTCCTTGTCTTCGACCTTGACCCCGGACTCCAACAGCTCGCGGATGGCCTGGCCAAGACATAGGTAATCCGAGTCGTTTCGGCTGCTCTCGAAGTTCCAGTTCAACAGCGCGGGCTGGTCCGGAATGTCCTTGCGCAGTGGCTGCAACCGAACCTGTTCGGGCGTCAGCTCAGGCTCGAACGCAGAGATGAATAGACCATTAGTGAGCGAGACCAGGCTTTCGTTGGAGCGCCTGGAGGTGTCCAGGGCCTTCCCTACGATTCCGCCCCAGCCCTTGATGGCGTT
The DNA here is from genome assembly GCF_025466135.1 of Pseudomonas sp. 14P_5.3_Bac1. Taxonomy (NCBI): domain Bacteria; kingdom Pseudomonadati; phylum Pseudomonadota; class Gammaproteobacteria; order Pseudomonadales; family Pseudomonadaceae; genus Pseudomonas; species Pseudomonas sp. 14P_5.3_Bac1. The sequence goes on from NZ_JANLOF010000022.1 coordinate 105,726, forward strand.
GAGAACGCCGGAAATGAGGCTTGCGTCAGTTCCGCGGAAGCCATAGATAGCCTGCTTGGGGTCGCCGACCCACACCGACTTCTTAGCCAGCTTGGCCAGCTCGATGAAAAGCGCTAGCTGGAGAGGGCTGGTGTCCTGGAACTCATCAACCATGATGAGATCCAGTTCTGCCGCCAAGACTTCCCGAACAGATGGCTTTGTTCTCAACGCACGTAGCAGCAACACCTCTTGGTCGCTGAAGTCAACGGCACCCAGCGCCTTCTTAGCCTGCTCGTAGGCATTGAGAACGTCGGCGGCGAGGTTGAATATCTGGTCAAGGTACTGGCGGACTTCGGCATGAAAGGCCGGGTGAGACTCGTGGACCTGCGCTGCGGATTTGACTGGCGCCACGATATCTCTGACCTTGGCGCCAGCGTCAAATCCGGCTGCGCCGATCCAGTCGGGCCAGCACCATCGGCCTTCACGGAAGAGTCGATCTAGCTTCTGGAGTCCCTCTAGGCCTTTTAATAGGTTGTCTGCAACTTTGGCATCGACAGCTTGCTGCTGTTCTACGTATGCCGCTACCCCCTTGTGTGCTTCGGCCAGCGCAGTCGCCAATGCTTCGGTTGGGTCCAGCCCCGTAGCCGGAGCAGGCCAATTCGTGAGCATCGCGTCCGCGTTCTGGGAACCCATCACTCGAAGCTCCTCCGGTCCAATATCGTTGTCGAGCGCGGCCTTAACGACAGCCTCAACAGTCTTGGACCAGTCCGCCTGCTCGATGCCGAACCGCTCTGTGAGCCGAACAAGCTCCGTTTGAGCGTCGGCTTCCATCGACTCGGCAAGTGTAGCTTTGAGCAGTCTCTTGGATTGACCTTCGCCCAATACAGTCTGATCGGGAGACAGGCCCAGCTCAAAGCAGAACCGCTTGAGCATCTGGCCGCAAACGCTATTGACGGTGCCCAAGCGGGCCTGGCCGATAGCTGTGGCCAGGTCGATACGTCCATTTTCAAGCAGCCAGGAGCGGGCGCGTTCGCGCAGTTCGGTAGCGGCCTTCACGGTGAAGGTCGTGGCCAATATGGCGTGAGGGCGCGCTGTGCCCGATTCGAGAGCTTGAGCGAGTGTTTCGGTCAGCTTGTAGGTCTTGCCACTGCCGGCGCCTGCACTGATGAATTCTATGTTGTTCATCATTTCCAGCCTCCCAGCAAGATAAGGTGGTCTCGGTCCCATTTGTTTGGACCGTTGACCGGAAGGGTCCCCTCAGGGCCTTGGAACTCGTCACTCGGATCTTCCGGAACGACTTCGATGGTCCCCGCATCCAACTGCTGCTTGCGCCACTCCCACGTGGTGCGGGCACGGTCTAGTAGGTTGGAGACGGTTACGCCGTCGGGCGGTCTTCTGACTTGCGCTTTTGGGAAAATGTCGGCAGCGGTGATGTACAATCCCCCGCTTTCCAGGATGAAATAGCCAAGCGCGGCGGGTGCGACACCGCTTGTTTGCTCTATGAGGCTGGAATAGAGCGCCAACTGTAGGTGCTCACCAGAGCGAAGCAGCCCGGCGTAGTAGGTATCGCCTCTCCACTTTATGTCCACGGCGACAGTTCGCTTGTCACCAAGCGTGACCAAGAGATCAATTTTGCCGATCAGCGGAACTGCTCCCAAGGTTCCTCTGAACTCCACCTCAGTCTGAACCTGAATGGCACCTGCGAGCCTGAGGTGATCGAGGAGACTACCTATGGCTCGTTCGCAAACCTTCCGGAAGTGTTGCTGCGTTACCCCCGCGCCCTGCATGAGTAGTACAGCGCCTTCAGTCAGCAAGAGCGAGTCGGCTTCGGCGCGGAACCAGGCAACGGCATCGGCGTTTGACCAACTCAGGGCATCGTTGTGCGCGAAGAGTTTCTCGAGCACCCGATGAGCGAGGATGCCCAGCAGGCGGTTGCCCTCATCCACCCCCAGGACTGAAGTAGGATCTAGCTTCGCCACTCGTTTCAAAACGAATAGGGCCGCGTCATTGAAGAGCTCGTTGAGCGTAGTAAACGACTGTGAGGCGTCGCCGAGCTGCACGGGATGAGGGAGTTGGATGTGTCGTGGAATAGCGGGCAGCGACTGACGTGCAAGCACCTCGGCAGTTACCCCGAGAAGTGTGGAGTCGAGTGCAATGTCCAGGTCAAGCGAAGCGGACTCGATATCCGGTACGAGCTTCTTAAGAAGCTGGCGAATCGGATGTACTTCTGAACCGGGGGGAGGGTAGACGATGATGAATCTTTTTCTCGCAGCAAGTAGTGGCCGCAGCCACTTCAGTGCTAACGATACAAGCTCACGCGCCGGGTCTCGCAACTGCACACCTAATTGAGTCAGAGCATTCACCTCGGCAGGAGACCAAGGCAGAGGTGAGGGCAGGGCAGGCGTAGATGGCATCCACCAGATCACTTCATCAGCGGCTTCGATGCATGCGGCTGCCGTGCTGGTCGAGCGCATGCAGCCGACATGGGAAACCGCAGCGGGGTTGGTTGCCCCGGCGGGCGTGGCGTGGGCGACCAACTGCTCGACTTGCCGAGGCAGCACCGTGGCCAACCCTTGCCGAGCCAGCTCGATCAATGCTTCATGGACGGCCGCACATTGGCTATGCGCTGCCGTGAAGCTCGCCGCATCAGCGGATTCACCTGAAAGGCGAAGCCGCATAGCCTCCTTCATCCGGGCGACGCGAGCAATCAGTGCATCGACCGGCACTCCATCGGTGCGTGACCAGCGCTCTGACTCCAGCCAGAAGGTAATTTCATCTGCTATTTCCTGGGCATCGTCACCCGCTGCGATCTTGGCCTTAGCCGCCGTCCAGGCTTCGCTCCCAATTCCAGGCTGCTTGGCGACAGCACGAGCGAGCCTGCCTCTCGCAGGACGACTGAATGGGCCAACTGGGTGCGTCAGGAAATCCAGCAGTCGGTTCATGTCTATTGGTTCCCAGCACATTTCCAAGGCAAGGATTAGTGCCTGTAGGGCTGGGCGAAGCTGACTAGGGCGTTCGAACCCGCAGTTGACCCCGCCGGTCGCAGACAGCGACACATCTAGCGAGTCGCCAGCATCCTCAGCCAGGATCAGCCGGTCGCCGGGCTGGTGCGAGTGTTGTGCGCTCAACCAGTGTTCGGCGGTCGTGGCCGCGAGAGCGTGCACTAGCAAGACACTCCTGTCGGTCTGCACGGTCAGATTGCCCGCAGAGCGTCCAGCCAGAACGGTTAGGGCTTGCTCTTGCAACGCACGGAGTTGGCCTTCTCCCTGTGGCTCGGGAAGTCGGACTTCGACCGCTGGCAGGCGCTCGAGCACCTGCCGCCAGAGAAGCGGGAAGTCCTCGGGCGGGTCAACCAGGTGAACTGACTTGATGGGGCCGGGGCCGGACGCACTCAGAGCCTGTATCACCAGGTGCAAGCGCTCGGCCTCTCCGGGCGGCAGCGTTTCGAGAGCTGCCTTTTCAATGGCGGCAAGCTCCTGGATTCGCGAAGTATGCTCTGGATTCGCGCTCCCGTCCCAACCGCCAAGCCGCCACTCGTCACGCCAGGCCAGGAGGCGCGCAGCCGTACCAATACTGTCGGCCTTCAGAGACTCACTGTAGAAGCGCGAGTTGTTGTCATGGATGCGCAGCAGGCCAGAGTAGATGGTCACGCGTTTGGCCTTGGACGCTTCTGGCGCGCTTAGACCAAGGTAGGTCTCCAGCAGGGACAGGAATCCGAGGCGGCCCACTATCGGGGTGTTGAAGAAGTTCGTCGGGGACGGCCCTTGACGGGTATCCAAGAAAAGGCCAAAAGTGATGTGCATGCTACGGTTGACTTCCTTGACGACAATCCAATGCAGGCGTCCTATTGCATCTTGTTCCCCTGCTCCTAGACGACAAGACTAACCGAAAGCAACCATCACGTACGACCGAAAATTACTGAGAGCGGCTGTCAGACCACGACTGCCTGTGTGTCAGATATCGCAGCAAGGTAGACAAGGAACTGCGCCTACTGAATTTTTGCTCTTTACCGTTAGCAGCCTTTGTCCAACTAGAGGTCTGGTAAAGCCTGCTGGCCCACTGGAGTGAGCAGCCGACTTTTGGCAGCGTTTTGAAAAGCGTCGGAGTAATACCTGAATTCAGCTTGGCGACTTACACTTGAAATATTAATTGCACAGGAGGTATGACTCGGTTGCTCACGCACTTGGGCAGAGAAGAGCATCTCATCGGCCTACCTTCACACCGCGGTGTGTGGGAACAACAACGGGGGACTTTTCTAGAAGGGAGCTGTTGGACTTCAGGCTGGGGGCATCCTTTTCAAACCATCCAACGTATGCCCTCAGATGTGCCCCCAATGTTGCAATCTACCGGAAGTAAATGGAACTCCATGGTTTGTGGAAAGGTAGAAATGATCAGCTAAACAGCCTGCCCGACAACGCCTAAAGACTCTCAGGGTCGCCAAAAAACATTTTGACTGGGCTCTAGCACGGTAGTCGCAGCCTGAAAAAAACGAATTATGCCCCCAGTTATGCCCCCAGTTGCGCGTAGTGTTCGAGCGATCGCGAATGGCGATTTCTGGCACGGACTTGGGTGGCTTTGGCTGGTATTCAGTGCGCCTCCGTATACTGGATTAGCAACCCGTATCTGGCAAACCCTTGCTCGTCCGGAAGAGGATATGGGTAATGAGTCGATATCCTTAAATGGTGTTGTTGGGTCTTTCTCTCTGCACCTATCCTGAAATTGACTCCAGAGATGCTCGTGCTCTGCGTGATGTTGCCAGGGCTCTGGATGCTAGGGACGTTGATCCGCATGTCCATCGGCAGTTGCAGCGTAATGCGAGGCGCCTAGGCACGGAAAACGCCTACGAAGCGGTTGTTCAGCATTGAAAGCGGTGGGCAAAATTGAACATCGTGTTTCTTGTCGTGGATCTCGATATTCCGGTCGGGGCCAGAGCATCGTGCTTCAATTGGCCGCCGAATCGGCTGGCAGCGGGGGAGGGGCTCAGGTTGCGATGTAGAGGGGGCGCCTACCTTTGCTGTTCATGGCCGGTTAAACTGTTGTGCCCGGTCGGTGATCAGTCGTTCGGCAAGTGCAACTGCACTTCCATGGCGTCATGAAGGAGTCGGACGACCTCGATCAGGGCGTCATTTGCCACACGATAGAACACGATATGGCGTGGGCTTTTGACCCTCCCATGGGGGTGTTTGACCTGCTGGCGTGAATAGGTGAGGTGATAGCTGCGAAGGCCCGGTGCAAGCTCATCACGGTCGTGGCTGCCAATGCAATAAGGAGTGCTGGCAAGAGCTTGCAACGCCGTGAGTATCAGCGCCTGGTAGCGCTGCCGTGCTTGATCGCCGAACTGCGTCTGGGAGAGCCTGAGGATGTCGACAATGTCGGCGCGCGCCGCGTTGGAAATCCGATACTGCGGCATGCTCAGTGTTTCTCGCTCGCGAGAGTGGTGGCCTCCAGGCTCAAGCCCTCTAGGTAAAGCTCCAGATGCCCTTCGTTCAATTGAGTAAAGCGCCCGTGTTCAAGATCCATGATGCCGATCGAGGTCGCCAGACGCAGCGCCTCAATTTTGGCAGTGTCTTCGGCGACGCGCTGCTCCAGTAAACGCAAACCTTCTCGCATCACTTCGCTGGCATTTTGATAACGGCCGGACTGGACCAGGTCTTGGATAACCTGTTCTTGGTGAGGGGTGAGCACAACGTTTCGCGTCGCCATCATTAGCTCCAACTCTGGGCAAACATATTGTTTCGATCGTTGGCATATTATGCCATTTTACATAAACTCAGGGAGTTTGGGATTTGTATCTGACGAACTGTAAAGTGTGGGGTCATCCTTTGCGCCGAACAGATGGCCCGGACTGTATGCGCACAAAGTCCAAGCAAGGTTGTCGCATGCAGGACGTCGTGGACAGCTTAATTAGTGTGGGCCTCGGGCCTTCAGTTTTGCCAAGCCTTGTTTGATGTGTCCGGCGTTCTCTCCAATCGTTTGTAGCGCGCCGCGGATATTGTCGCCTGTGTCCGTCGTACCCTTGCGCTCAATCCACAACGTCAACTCCATCACCGCCGCCTCTAAGGCGAACTGGTTTTGGTACAGACGCTCAAGGACATCAGGCAGTGAATATTCAGTGGGTATTGTTTCGACTCCAATGAAGGAGCCGAAAGCGTAGCAGCGGGGGAGGCGGATGTCCCGAGCCTCCCGTGAGTTAAGTGAATGAAACGGTTTAGAGTGAGGGTCAGCATTCGCCAAAAACTGCCGTTGCGACAGGCAGCAGACGGCCAAAAGCTGACGTCACCCAAGCCGCTTCCGCTAACGTAGGACGGTCAGCCTGGGTGTGCAAGGTGACATCGGCAGACGCTTACCGAGGTACTTCAGCATCATGTAGATGTCCTCATTTTCGGTGGCGATCACCAGCAACCCCAGCGAATCGAAGCCGTGCGTTATGCGCGGGCCACGTCCGCACTGGAAGGCATTCGACCTACTGAACTTCTGCTCAAGCTGCAGACCCTATTCCTTGGAGGCGAGATCACGATCGAGGAGTCCAACGCTGAGGCGCGACGGCACTACGGTTTGCCCGTTCTGCCTGAGCCCCTGTCACGCCGTGGTGCATTACGAAGTTGATAATCTAGTGCCATACTCAAGGAACGGCGTTCGATGTATGTTTCTTTTAAAACAAATATTGGGAAGGGAAAAGTTATGAGTAGCGAAAATCCGAAAATTGAAGTTGTGGGGCCTAAAGGGACATATCAAATTTGCCTCAAGTCGGGTGCAACTGTTGTGCTAGATGGAGTTGAGCTGTGTACATATGCGCCTATCCCAAATCCTCCAGTTCCAGTAGAACCGCAGTATTTTTTCTTCCAGAAAGAGGGGGGGCGTGTCAGCTTTACGGCACATTTTGTGGGTAAAAATACACACGGAGAGAAGCCGCTGGATGATGTTATTGACGCGATTTTCCGTCTGAAATGATCTGAATGGTTCCCCGGCGCTTATCGCTGAGCAAGCGCAATGCCTTCGGCTTCTGTCCCGGCGCCCTGGAGGCACTCGACGTCGAAATAGAGGAAACGATCGACTTCCTACTCAATCATAGCTCTCGCCCAGGAACGGCGTTCGACGTATTTTCCTGGTCACGCCACACGCGGAACGCGTCCAGCAAATCGCCTTCCGGCCAGCGACCTTTCTCGACCCGCTCAGTAAGGCTGAATCGCCCCTAATTTCGTAGACACGCCGAGTGACCGCTTCTGGCCGATAGCTGCCGTCCACAAATGACTGCTTTCGGCCATAGGGAGTATGACGGGACTCCAGTAGAGCGGTCTGTAGGGCACGGACGAAATCGCTAGGGTGCGGCGTCGTCTTGGCATCGCCCACGCCGTAGCCACGGGTGAACAATCAGGCTTGAAAATCGCAGCGTTCGATGTGGCCACCTGCGGTGTCGTGAACGTCCGTAAAAGGGCGGATTTCCAAAAGTCGAGACAGCGAAGTCAGCCAGACGGCAACAATGTGATCCTGCTTTTTTTGTTAGATCTGAGTCTGTTTTTAACGGGGCGACGCTCTATAGACTGTATATCCGACGCACAAGTGGACAGTGATCGGCCCGCTACTGTTTCTGGCTCTCTGAAGACCGGACGAATCGAGAGTCTTCAGGAATCACCATGAATCCTCGTCCAAGTTTTCAGAGCAAGACCTTCCACCAATCGCAACGTGACATTCTCGGCATGATTGCGACCGATCAGCATCTGGGCGATGTACTCTGCGCCATCTGCCAGATGCTCGACACACAGACTCCCGAAACCTACTGCTCTATCTTGCTGGCGGATGCCGAGGGCAAACACTTGCTTAACGGCGCGGCACCCGGCCTGCCGACCGAGTACAGCGAGGCGATAGATGGCATGGCCATTGGTCCGCAGGAAGGGACCTGCGGCACCGCGGCGTTCCGGCGCGAGCTTGTGGTCACTGAAGACATCGCCCGGGACCCGAACTGGGACCGTTTCCGCAGCTTGGCGCTGGGGCATAACCTGCATTCCTGCTGGTCTGTCCCCTTGCTCTCCCATCAAGGAACGGTGTTGGGGACATTTGCCCTGTACCAAAAGAGCATCCATGCGCCGGACGAGGCGCAGATTCAACAACTGGTTTTTGCCGCGCAACTGGCCGTCATTGCGATCCGTCATGAGCGTGACGGTCGGCGATTGGAGGAGAGCGAACAACGTTTTCGTTCATTGTTCACCTATAACCCCAACCCGGTGTTCGCCCTCGATCTGGCCGGCAACATCCAGAGCGTCAATCCTGCAGGCCTGAAGCTGAAACCGCACACGGCCGTCAATTTCATTGGTCATCACTTTTCCCATCTGGTTCTCGATGAGGATCTGCAACGGGTTAGTCAGCATTTTTGCGCAGCCCGTGCCGGAGCGCCTCAGCGCTTCGAGGCACAGCTTCGCGACGAAAGTGAGCAACTGTTGACCATGGATATCTCCAACCTGCCCATCATGGTCAACGGAGAGATTGTGGGAGTATTCGGCATTGCCCGGGACATCAGCGCACAGAAAAATTTCGAACGCGAATTGAGCTTCAATGCCAGCCATGACCGGCTTACCGGTTTGCTTAACCGTGTTTCGCTTGAAGAGCGACTGGTTCTGGATTGCCACATCAGTCGTCGGCGTAATCGGCGGCTCGCGGTGATGTGCATTGATCTGGATGGATTCAAATCCATCAACGATTCGATCGGGCATTTCTTTGGCGATCAGGTGCTGATCGAAGTGGCGCAACGTATGACCCAGCAAGTTCGTCCCGGTGACACCATCGTGCGCATGGGCGGTGACGAATTCATTGTGCTCCTGCCTGACCTGCTGCGTGACGAGGACGTTGTACCCGTAGCCGAGCGCCTGATGGCGAGCATTGCCAGACCCTACTGCATCCAGGGTATTGACCTGCATGTGAGTGCAAGCGTCGGCATCACCCTGAGCGATGGTTACATCGAGCAGCCGATGCAACTGATTCAGCAGGCGGACATGGCCATGTACAAAGCCAAGCAGGAAGGGCGCAACAACTTTCAGTGGTACACCAGCGACCTCAATCAACGTTTTTGCGAGCACGCGAGCCTGCGCAATGACTTGCAAAAGGCTATCGAAACTCAATCCTTCCAGCTGCATTATCAACCGCAGATAGACGCACGCACGGGGCAGGTGGTCGGGATCGAAGCCTTGCTGCGCTGGGAGCATCCGGAAAAGGGATTTATCTCACCAGCGGTGTTTGTAACAGTGGCTGAAGACAGTGGTCAGATCATCCCGCTGAGCCTTTGGGTACTCGATACGGCCTGCGCGCAGTTGCGTCAACTGGGCGAGCAGGGCATCACAGGCATCTCGATGGCCGTGAATATTTCGCCGATGCATTTCCAGCGTGGGCAGTTCGTCGAGTGTATACAGGCAGTGCTAAACAGGTACGAACTTAGCGCCGGGCAGTTGGAACTGGAGATTACCGAGTCGCTCCTGTTGCATAACGTTGAGCAGGCGATCGACACGTTGCACCAGCTCAAGGCTCTAGGTGTACGCATTGCGCTCGATGATTTCGGCACCGGTTATTCCAGCCTCAGCTACCTCAAGCGCTTACCCATCGACAAAATCAAGATTGACCGTTCTTTCATCCGGGATATCGCTACCGACCATCACGATGCCGCGATCACCCAAGGCATTATTTCCATGGCCCATCACCTCAGCCTGACGGTGGTCGCCGAAGGTGTGGAAACCAAGTCTCAAGTGGATTTTCTCAAGGGCGGTCGCTGCGATGTTTTTCAGGGGTATTACTTTGCTAAACCGATGCCCTATGCTGACCTCGAAGCCTTCCTAAGCCTTCGCGCGTCCCGGTCCCTGACGCCCGATCTTGTCTGTTCCGAAGTTTGAAAAGGCGAATCTTCAGATTCGAACGAGTCCGGTTGCCCTGAACCACACTTCAGTTGCCACTTCGGTCCTGGAGCGTTCCTGTTGAGCGCTTCAGATCTTTTGCCGGGTCCAGAAGCGTTTGGGAAACTGAGCGCTTTAGACCCAAGCTCTGCTCAACACGCCTGGCCGTGGACGCATTAAGCGCGTGACTGTTGTTGGCACTGGAGGGTACAGAAAATTCGTTCAGTTACTACGGTAAGCGTCATCAACGACTATAGTCATTGGTGAGCCAGAGCGAATCCGACCATTCCCCTGCCAACCTGGCCTAATCCAATTCCGCGATTACACGGCGGATCTTCTTGTGTTCCTTGATGCGGAACGTAAACGTTTCGCTGCCGAAATTACTCAGGCTCAGGCTGAGATCGAGGCAGCGTTGTCTTTTTTTTCCCCTTGATGGTGGATGGAGTTATCCCGCCGGGCACGTCGTATCCCACTGAGCACGTCCCAACCACCCATCTGTCAAGGTTCAAGCAATGAATACTTCAGAGTTAGATGATGCACAAAAAACCAATGGCGACCTGGTTCAGGGTCCGCTGCCGGCCGGCACTGTCGCGCCCGACTTCACTCTTCACGCAACCCCTGATCAACAGTTGTCGCTGCGTGAGCTAAAGGGAAATCCCGTGATACTGGCGTTTTATCCCGCTGACTGGACTTCGGTGTGTGGTGACCAACTGACCTTGTACAACCAGTTGTTACCCACCTTCAGAGAATATGGTGCGGTGCTATTGGGTATCTCGGTTGACAGCGCCTGGTGTCATCAGGCCTTTGCCAAAGATCGAAATTTCCACTTCAGCCTGCTGGCCGATTTCGAGCCCAAAGGGGCGGTGGCACGACAGTATGGAGCGTACGAGTCCCAGCTCGGAGTTTGTAAGAGGGCACTGTTCGTGATTGACAAGGAGGGGGTGGTCGCCTGGAGCTACGTCTCACCAATGGCAATCAACCCTGGGGCGGACGGCATTCTGGATGCGCTGGATGCTCTGGTGAATTCGCCACAAAGCACGCCAACCAAAAATTAACAGGTGATTACATGGCCACTCTCAAAGTCCCGGTAAGTGCCAACGACCATCGCCAGGGAAGTGCGCATGCCAAGGTCACCTTGGTGGAATTTGGCGACTATGAATGTCCCTATTGCGGTGAAGCTTATTGGATGGTCAAGAATCTGCAACAGCATTTTCGCGATGACTTGCTGTTTGTGTTCCGTAACTTCCCTCTGACCACCGCTCACCCCCATGCATTGGGTGCAGCGGTCACCGCTGAGTATGCCGGGAGTCGAGGATTCTTCTGGGAGGCCCACGACGAATTGTACGAAAATCAGGATCGATTGGGCCTGCCGCTGTATCGCGCCATCGTTCTCAAACACGGCCTTCCCAAGGAGGAATTCGATCTTGCAATGCAAGAGGATACTTACATTCCCAAAATACAAGCCGATTTCAATGGCGGTGTACGCAGCGGCGTGAATGGCACCCCAGCGTTTTACATTGACGGGCTTCGCTATGACGGAGTTCCAGAGTTCATCGGGATGAGTCAGATGATTGAACTTTTGTTAGTGCGTGGACGAAATCGCTAGAGAGCCAAATCGGCTTAACATCACCCACATCGGAGCCGAGGAAAAACCAACGTTAGCTTCCTTTTACATTAAAGAGGTGGACACGGAGCCGGCAACTAATGAAATCTTTGAAGTATTATGAAGAAAATCGACACGCCACATGGTTGGAGTTGTTTTTTGACCTGACTTTCGTTGTTACGATAGGCCAGGTTACGCACACTCTCGGACATGTTCATGACGGCCACTTTGAACATAAGCAATTATGGACATTCTTACTGCTTTTTGTACCGTTGTGGTGGATCTGGTCCAGTCACACGATTTACTCCAACAGGTTCGATACAGACAGTAATCTTCACCGTTTGGCAACATTATTCATAATGCTCCTGCTCATTGTGCTATCGGCACGGATTGGGGAAGACCTGGAAGTGAACTACCCGCTTATTATTGCCTGCTATTTTGGTATACGAGCGATCATCAGTGTTATGTACATTTCATCCATTAGTAAACTCGATTCTCGCGGCGAACTTTCCTCAAGGCTTGGTTTCGCCCTATTAGTTAGCGCAGTTATTAGTCTTTCATCCGTTATTTTTGACCCGCCCTTGCGTTATCTTGTTGCTTATATTGGGATTGTTCTTGATATTCTGTTTCCTGTGTTTTTCTGGACTAAACTAAAGCCGTTGCCAGCACACACGGAACATATGGTTGAGCGCATAGGCCTACTCACCCTAATCTTATTGGGGGAGTCAATTATTAGCCTTTCCGGAGGCTTGTCTAACATTCAATGGGGTTATTATAATGTGATGGCGGCCATCACCGGATTTATCATGATTTGCAGTATCTGGTGGATCTATTTTGATAGTTTTTACTTATTGAACAAACATCAAAGCAGTATGAGTGGGCACGCCTTAATCTACTCGCACCTTTTTCTTTTTATGGGGCTGGCACTTCTGGCGAATTTGATTAGGCATGCGATCCTGAACGACATTGCGATACGCGATTTTCAGATTATGTCGATCACCGGCATGGCCTTGTTTTTCCTAGGTAAGCAATATGGCTATTTCATAGCCGTGAGTAGAATAAGGAAATACATACTACAAAACACGTTGATAGTGTTTTCTTTGGGCGGGTTAGTCGTGTTTTTACCCCGCGTCGAGTACATATTGGTCGGCCTGACAGCAACCATGATCTCTTATGTTTTTCTAAATTTCAGATATCGTTGAATCATTATTATCAGACCAGAGGGTGGGACCAAGTGAGCAAGCGGCTGACTTGCGGTTATATGCTGCCCACTACGTCGTTCTCACTGCCCGTGCGCTACTCGCCGCTACCCTTGGTCTATTTGGGTTTGTAATCCTGGTATCGTCGACCATAGTTAAGAGTCTCGGATACCCCTCTTAGCTGTCGCGATCTGATAGCGCCAGCCGCATCGTAACAACAGGAGCCACATCATGGTCAAAGTAGCGTTGTTCGTTCGCCTGGAAGCAAAACCCGGGAAAGAAAAGGATGTAGAAAGCTTTCTTTTGGGCGGCCTTCCGTTAGTGGAGGAGGAGCCAGCCACTACAGCCTGGTTTGGAATCCGCTTGGGGCCGTCCACCTTTGGCATCTTTGACGCATTCCCGGATGAAGCGGGCCGGCAGGCTCATCTTTCGGGCAAGGTCGCGGCGGCGCTTATGGCAAACGCTGCCGAGCTGTTTGCCGAACCGCCATCAATCGAGAAGGTTGACGTCCTTGCGGCCAAGCTGCCCGGTTAAGCAAATCCAACAGGAAGTTCCATTCAGTTCGGGGAGGCTCACGATGTCTTGTATGAAAATCAGGATCGCCTGGGCCTGCTGCTGTCCCGGGCGGTGATCAATTAAAACACTTGTATTGAAGATAAATGTCATGGCTAAAGTGCCGTGTCCAGGATTCATGCCATGCTTGCGCGCTCGGTAGAAGTGAAAGGATACGCGCGCAAATCGTGTCCATGGACGGCGTGGAGGCCGCACAGAATCTGCAAGGCAATGTGCTCATCACGGGTTTAGGCTGGGTAGGGTAGATTGTTTGCCGGGCACCGGTCGCTCATGCCGCGAAGATCTCCATCATTGATATAGAACCGGAGGTCATCCGCGCCGTGACACCTTATGGTTTCGTCAAGTGAGCATTCGTCGGCGTAGCAGTGACCGATGTTCAATGAGCTGCCTGACGCGGCTGCACTCCGAACTGCGCAACGATGTGCGTACCCAATTCCTCAATAACTTCCACCGCAGGGCGCTTGCCGTATTTGAGATTGAGAATGACGTGGTCCACGCCGATTTCCTCAAGCGACTCCAGCAAAAATCGTAGATGGTAACGTCCAAGTCTGAACCCCAAATGGATACGTGTGGGTGGCGTTGACGGATTCTCATCGAGATCGATGTACAGCGACTGAGTAAAGGGCTTATACACAGAGCCACATTGTTTCGTGACCTCCAGTCGCCAATCTTCCACGACCAGCCGCTGCATGTTCGGAATGCGTGGATAGTTGATCCATCCGTTGCTCTCACGCGCGATCCAATCCAGTGACTGGCGACTGTTGCCGGTCACGAGCATTGGAATGAATTGGGTGGTAGGTTTCGGAATCAGGTCTGCGCCTTGCATTTCACCAGTGCTCCAGTGGATGGGCTCAAAACTGGTGCTGTGGGCGCGGCGAATCACTTCGTAGTGTTCTCGAAAGATCTCTCCACGCCTTTCGGGATCGACGCCAAACGCCGAAAACTCCACTGGCCGATCTCCCGAAGCAACCCCCAGAATCAAGCGACCAGTGCTCAACTGATCGACGCTGGCTGACGCCTTGGCCGTGTGCAGGGGATGGTGCAGCGGGATGGCGATGGAGGCGGTGCCAAGTGCAATCTCCGAGGTATGGGCGGCCATATAACCCAGGTAAACCCAGGGGTCGAAGACTTGGCCGACATCGCCGAAGCCAGGGTCGCGAAGCGGCACGTCGCGAAACCAGAGCGCGCAGAAGCCCAGCGCCTCGGCTTTTTTAGCCAGTGTGACCTGGTTGAGCATGCTCGGAGTGTCCCCGTCGAACGCCTCCATGGGAAAGAATAATCCAAGGCTCAAATGCCCCTGAGTGAAGGTTCGGCTGAACCCTCGATGCTGCTGGTAAGGAATCGTGCTCGGCCGATACATACGGATTGACCTCATGACAGAACGTGAACAGCGCCCCCGTTTCCAGAGGTGCTGCGGCATCGGTCGCTTTTGAACGGCAGGTGGGGGTACTGGGTTTTACCCGTTGCGCCGTACTGCTGGTTGTGTGGACCGGACTCAGGGGGCAGTTGCTGGCGATAGGCGCGGGTTGGTCCGGGTGGGTATTAAGCGGACGGTCAAAGGAAGTCAGATCTCTCGGCTCTATACCACCAGATGGGCAAGGCGTTCGAGGAATCATTCTATAAGCGTAGGCGGTTTTGCAGCTCTCCGCCATATTCTTACAATCGAGCCGCTGGCGGGCGAAAGTCGCGTATCGAAGGCAGTTATCGGTCGTTTCCTGCCATTCCAGAACGGCCGCTATTGGCCGAGAGCTGTCAGTCATAACTGCTCCATGTTGACAGAGCTTCCAAAAAACATTTTGATAGGGCTCTAGAACAGTAGTTTCAGCTTAAAAAAATCGAATTATGCCCCCAGTTATGCCCCCAATTGCGCCGAGTGTATAAGCGATCGGGAATGGCGATTTCTGACGCGGATCTGGGTGGTCGTGGCTGGTATTCAGTCCGCCTCCGTATACTGGATGACCAACCCGAATCTGGCAAATTCTTGGTGGTTCGATAAGTCGATATCCTTAATCGGAGTTGTCCGGGCTGTCTTTCAGCACCTGTCCTGAAATTGGCTTCGTGAGATGCTCATGCTCTGTGAGATGTTGCAATGGCGGTGGTCGCCAGGGAGATCGATCCGCGTGTCCATCGACAACTGGAGCGTAATGCCAAGCGCCTAGCCAGGGAAAACGCTTAAGAAGGGGTTGTTCGGTATTGAAAGTAGCACGCAGCGTTGAGCATCGTACTTCTGGTCGTGGGTCTCGATAACCCGGTCGGCCCCAGAACCTCTCGCTTCAATTGGCCACTGAGTCGGCTGGCAGCGAGGGCGCTCAGGTTGCATATAGAGGTGGCGCCTTACCTTCGTTGTTCATGGCCATCTAAGCCTTTGAGCCAGATCGGTCATCAGTCGTTGGGCAGGTGCAGTTGCACGTCCATGGCGTTATGCAGGAGTCTGACGACCTCGATCAAGTCGTCGTTTGCCACACGATAAAACACTATATGGCGTGAATAGATGAGGTGATAGCTGCGAAGGCCCGGTGCAAGCTCACGGCGGTCACGGCGGTCATGGCTGCCAATGCGATAAGGCGTGCTGGCAAGAGCTCGCAGCGCCGCGAGGATCAGCGCCGTGTAGCGCTGGCGTGCTTGATCGCCGAACTGCGTCTGGGAGAGCCTGAGGATGTCAACAATGTCGGCGCGCGCCGCGTTGGTAATCCGATACTGCGGCATGCTCAGTGTTTCTCGCGCGTGGGGAGGGTGGCCTCCTGGCTCAATCCCCCAAGGAAATGCTCCAGATCCGCTTCGTTCACCTGAGTGAAGCGCCCGTGCTCAAGGTCCATGATGCCTATCGAGGTCGCCTGACGCAGGGCTTCAATTTTGGCGGTGTCTTCGGCGACGCGCTGTTCCAATAGCCGCAAACCTTCTCGCATCACTTCGCTGGCATTCTGATAACGGCCAGACTGCACAAGGTCTTGGATAACCTGTTCCTGGTGTGGGGTGAGCACAACGTTTCGCGTCGCCATCATTAGCTCCAACTCTGAGCAAACATGTTGTTTCGATCGTTGGCATATTATGCCATTTTAGATAAAAGCAGGAAGTTTGGGATTTGTATCTGACGGATTGTGTCAGAAGGGTAATTTTTTGCGTCGAACCGCTTGCTGACCCGACAGCGCGCTTAAGGTCGAGAAAAAGGCCATCCCAAGGATGTCCGCGGCAACTTGAATAGTGTGGACCTTGGGCCTTCAGTTTGGCCAGGCCTTGCTTAATGCGTCCGGCGTTCTCCCCGATCGTTTGTAGCGCACCGCGGACATCTTCGCCGGTGTC
This sequence comes from Pseudomonas sp. 14P_5.3_Bac1, assembly GCF_025466135.1. Lineage (NCBI taxonomy): Bacteria > Pseudomonadati > Pseudomonadota > Gammaproteobacteria > Pseudomonadales > Pseudomonadaceae > Pseudomonas > Pseudomonas sp. 14P_5.3_Bac1. Next base: position 122,255 of record NZ_JANLOF010000022.1, read on the forward strand.
TGCCGTCCCCTGGCATTCAGCTCTTAAGGTCAGGTCCATTACGGCCACCTTTAAGGGGGCTGGCAGCGGGTCATCCTCGCTCGGAATCTGCTGGGAAATCTGCGCAATCGGAAGCTGACGCAGGCAGCCAGGAACATTGCCACCGGAACCGGCCTGGAGCACCGCCCGAACTAGGATAGGCAGCGCTTGGCTGGCATCTACAGGCGTAGCGTCATGTTCGCCAGTAGGTATGGGGTTCTCGCCGGTGTGGTGAAAGTCGGCGATCGAGATCGAACGACGGTTACCTGATATGCCCACATTGTTTAGCAGCTGCCGACCAAGCACTTTAAGATAGTCTCGCGCCATGAGTCCCCATCTGCGCTGCTTTCCGTCGTATGCCCTGCTTGCGATTCGATCCGAATGATTATTGAAGGTTTATCGTGGACGCTGAAGTTCGTCTTCCTGGGAGCCGCGGCGTTTTTTGCCTGGGCATGTTGCAGATTCTGGTTTGGGGCGGATCGTTCTTTCTGCTCGCCGTCATGGGGGAGCCGATCATTCGCGACACTGGCTGGGGCAGCCAGTGGGTGTATGGCGCATTGTCATTGAGCCTTATGATCTCAGCGCTGTTGGCGCCCCTCTCTAGCCGTCTGGTGGCGCGTTTCGGTGGTCGTGTGCAGTTAGCCTGCAGTGGTCTGTTAGTCGCGCTAGGGCTGTTGATCACCGCTGCCTGTCACACCTTGCCGGTTTTCCTGCTGGCCTGGGCCGTTATTGGTATCGGCATGGCCGCGGGGCTTTACGAAGCGCTGTTTTCCACACTCGGGGCGCTGTATGCGGAGCGAGCTGGCAAGGCGATCACCGGTATCACGTTGATCTCCGGGTTCGCCACTACCCTGACTTGGCCGCTGGTTGCATCGGCCGTCGAGCACGTGGGCTGGCGAGGGACATGCGTTGGATACGCAGTGCTACTTTTGCTCTCGACCCCCTTGTATTTGATCGTATTGCCAGGCGGTGGCAAGTTACGTCAGATCAGGGGCCCCAGCGAGCGGAACAACCCACCGGTAGACAAGCGCGTATACCTGCTGTTGATTTGGATCTTTGCGCTGGGCGCGATAATTATGACCGCGATCTCGGTGCAGCTGGTAACGGTGCTGCAGGGGCTTGGCTACTCATTGACAGCAGCGATCGCACTGTCGTCTCTGCTCGGCCCGAGCCAGGTGGCTTCGCGTGTTCTCCAAATGATTGCAGGCAAGCGTCATCCGATCTGGACGGCGCTGGTGTCGGCGATGCTGGTTGCACTAGGGGTAGTACTGGTTGCCTTCGCGCCGGGCGCAACGGCCGTCGGTTTAGTGTTGTACGGTCTTGGCAACGGATTGCGTGCGATCGTCCGAGGAATGCTGCCGCTGGTATTGATGCCGGCATCGCAGTACGTGGCGCTGATGGGCAAGATGTCGCGCCCTTCGTTGATCGGCCAGTCGTTGACCCCCTTGGCCGGAGGCTACTTGATGCAGCATTTCGGGGCGACGGGCGTCCTCGTCACGCTGTGCAGTCTGGCCGTGATAAACGTGGTTCTGGTGGGCCTGGTATTAACGTCTTTGCAACGTTCTCGCGCGGCGGATAAAACGGCAGTAGAGGAAAGTCATGATGGCCGATGAAAAACGGAGCGAGCATTTGATTGAAGGTCCCGCGGGCCTGATCGAATTCATCATTGATGAGCCGAACTGCCCCCCGAAGGGAGTCGTGCTCGTGAGTCATCCCCAACCGCTGCTGGGCGGCAGCCCGCATCACCTGGTGCCATTAACGCTGTCTCGCAAACTCAACGCAGAGGGGTGGCGAGTGGTCCGTCCGAGCTTTCGTGGTGTAGGTAAATCCACCGGTGCGCATGACGAAGGCATCGGTGAAAGCGAAGATAGCATCATCGTCGTCAATCACCTTCAGCGTTTATATCCACAGCTGCCCATCGCCCTGGTCGGGTTCTCATTTGGTGCCCATGTGTATGCACGGGTCGCGTGTGCGCTTAACGACAGACTGCACGCGGTAGCTCTTTTGGGGTTGCCGGTTGGCCTCGTACCTGGTGGACGACTGTACGAACCGCTGGCATTGCCTGCCGAGTGTCTCCTGCTGCATGCAGAACAGGACGAAATGGCCCCCTTGGCAAACCTATTTGACTGGGCGAGGCCGGAGCGTCGGGCGGTGATGGTGTTTCCAGGTAGTAATCACTTTTTTAAAGGTTGCCTGGCGCAAGTCGCGCAGCATGTGGCGACGCACCTGGACCATGCATTCTGATCAACGAGTGTGCATTGCCTCGAATCGTTTCCGTCACAGTGCGGGGCGGTCAGGAGTGTTGGGGCACGACAACAGCGCGATGCTCATTCGTACGATCCAAGCCTCTATCCATGCTTCATCGACCGGCATCGGTCGGTTGCGCATGCCATCGGTAGTGTCAATCAATGCGTAGATTGCCGCGATTGCGCTAGGGATATCCTGCACGTTGAAATGCCCGCACCTCAGCCCTTGTTCTATCGCCTGGCGCAAAGGCGCCTGCAACCTATCAAACGCCTGCGCTAACCAGATGCGGTGGCTTGCTTTGACATGTCGAGACTCATGGCGCAGCAGTAGCTCTTCGCAGGGATGGGAGCGTTGACGCGCCAGGAGAAAGCTAAGGTAACCCCGCAGGTCGCGGGTATAGGGGCCACTTTGCCAAGCCTCCAGCCGCTGCGTGAGTGTGCTCAGCAGAACATCAAGCAGCAGGTCCTGTTTGCTCGCGACATGGTGGTAGAGGCTGCCGGGTTGCAGGCCAGCACGAGCGGCTAGTTGGCGCATGCTCATAGCGCCGTAGCCATGCTCGGCCATCAGTTCACGGGCCGCCTCCAGCAGGAAATCCGGGCAGTACTGAGCGCGCGTGCCTTCAGGCATAGGCCGGCAATCTGGAAAGGGCACGCAGTAGCCAGCAGACAATGCGGCGGCAGCGGTTACGTGAAGGACTCTTGTTCATTATTTTTTCCTCCAAACTACAAATAGCCAAGCAAGCTGCCGGGTTTCTCAGATCTGCGAAAGTAGCCTGCCTGGGACAAACCGCTGTGCTCAGTCGTCTTGCGTAAAGCGCGCAAGCGTTGCACGAGCACGCAGTATTACGGGCGCATCAATCATCTGTCCGTCAATGGTGAACACCCCGGCACCACCTTCGGCGCCCGCTATAACTCGGCGTGCCCAGTCCACCTCTGCTGACGATGGCCGCAACGCCTGGTGAATTGACCTGACCTGGCTGGGATGGATGCACAAAGCGCCGCCAAATCCCATGTCGCGTACGAACTCGGTGTGCCGGCGCAGGCCGTCTGTGTCGTGGATAGAGGGGTACACTCCGTCCAACGGTGCGGCAAGATTCGCCACTCGTGTGTGCAGCAAGATGGCGTAGCGCGCGTGCGCCAACACCTGCTCGGCAGCGTTGCTGCCACTGCGCAGATTCAGGTCGAGCCCCAGGTCAAGGCTGCCGAAAGACAATCGCTCAACGCCGGCGCTTGTCGCCAGCTGGGGCAACGCGGCGAGCCCACGCGCGCTTTCGATAATCGGCCACACAGGCTTGCCTGTCGAGTATGCCAAGCGAACCTGCTCAACTGTCTCGGCCTTAGGCAACAGAATGCCACGTACTCCCGGATGACGCTGACAGAGGTCCAGATCAGCCTCATGTGACCAGTGCTCAGGTGCGTTTATACGGACCAGCACTTGGGCCTGCGGATGCCCCGCCAGGAAGGTATCGAGGTTGTCCCGGGCCTGCTCCTTGGCGCTTTCCTCGACTGCGTCTTCAAGGTCGACGATCACCCGATCGGCACCACTTGCCAGCGCTTTGGGGATGCGTTCCGGCCGGCTGGCAGGAACGAACAGGGCACTGCGTACGATTGCCTGGGTCATAGTGCACTTCCTGTGGTGAACTCAACTTCACCGGATTGCGCCATACCGGCCTCTGCGGTTGCCCAGATCTGCGCCTTGCCGGCGTCCATCAGCCGGCCACCGACCTCGAACGCCTGGGGTGAAATTAGCGGGCGCAAGCCGCGGAAGTTGAAGCGACGCACCCTGGCAGCCGGGTTGGCCTGCTGGAACGCGCGCAGGCTGAGCGTCGCGATCAGCGGGCCGTGTACCACCAACCCTGGATAGCCTTCGGTCTCAGTGACATATGGCCAGTCGTAGTGGATCCGGTGGCCATTAAAGGTGACTGCCGAATAGCGGAACAGCAGTGTTGCATTGGGAATGACGGTCTCCTGCCAGGCGCCTTCAGGGGCTGCCTCGGTGCCGCCGAGCTTGGGCGTGGATGGCTCTCGGTAGACGATATCCTGCTCCTCGACCAATACGTCACGGCCCTCCTGAACATACTCATGCTTGACCGTAACGAACAGCAGTGAGCCGGTGCTGCCGTGTTTGTCTTGTACATTGAGGATGGTCGAGCGCCGTGAAACTTCTGCATCCACCCGCAACGGCGAAAGGAACTTCAGACGGCTGCCTGCCCACATGCGGTTGCGGTTGTCCGCAGGCGGCAAGAACCCACCACGGGCAGGATGGCCATCGCTACCCAGGCCTATAGCGTCGACGGTGTCCTGGAAGAATGCCCAGTGCCAGAGCAAGGGCAGGGCATCGCCTGGACCGGGTGCCGGCTCGCTCAAGGTCGCTGCGATGCGCTTGACCAGGTTATGGGTGATGCGATCGTGGCTGGTTTCAGTGCGGCCGATCCAGGCGTTGAGGTCTTGTGTGGTCATTGTGTGTGTCCTTGTTTGTTCAAAGGTGGCTGGTAAGCGACGGGACTGCTTCAAACAGGTCCGCCACCAGGCCGTAATCAGCCACCTGGAAGATCGGTGCTTCTTCGTCCTTGTTGATCGCGACGATCACTTTGGAGTCTTTCATACCGGCCAAATGCTGGATCGCGCCGGAAATACCGACGGCGATGTACAGCTGTGGCGCAACGATTTTGCCGGTCTGGCCGACCTGCATGTCGTTGGGTACGAAACCTGCGTCGACGGCCGCGCGGGAAGCGCCGACTGCCGCGCCCAGCTTGTCGGCCAGGGCGTACAGGTGTTTGAAGTTGTCACCGTTCTGAATCCCACGGCCGCCGGAAACGACGATCTTGGCAGCGGTCAGCTCAGGACGATCCGACTTGGCCAGCTCTTCGCCAACAAAGCTGGAAGTGCCGGTGTCGTGGGCAGCGGAGACGGCCTCAACGGCAGCCGAACCACCTTCAGCGGCAACCGGGTCGAAACCGGTGGCACGCACTGTGATCACTTTGATGGTGGCGGTCGATTGCACGGTGGCAATGGCGTTACCGGCGTAGATCGGACGCTTGAAGGTGTCGGCGCTTTCGACCGAAACGATCTCGGAGATCTGGTCAACGTCCAACTGCGCGGCAACGCGTGGCAGGATGTTTTTGCCGTTGGAGGTGGCGGCAGCCAGGATGTGGCTGTAGCCAGCGCCCAGCTCAGCAATGAGCGGAGCAACGTTTTCCGGCAACTGGTGAGCGTAGGCGGCGTTGTCGGCCAGCAGTACTTTGCTCACGCCAGCCACTTTGGCAACGGCTTCAGCCACGGCGCCAGCGCCAAGGCCGGCGACCAGTACGTGAATATCGCCACCGATTTTAGCGGCAGCGGCCACAGTGTTCAGCGTGGCCGGGGCCAGCACTTTGTTGTCGTGTTCTGCGATTACCAAGATAGTCATGGTTAGATTACCTTCGCTTCGTTTTTCAGTTTCTCGACCAGTTCAGCCACCGACTTGACCTTGATGCCCGCGCTGCGTGCAGCCGGCGCTTCGACTTTGACGGTCTTGTTGGTGGAGGCGGTGGAAACGCCCAAAGCGTCCGGAGTCAGCACTTCGAGAGGCTTCTTCTTGGCTTTCATGATGTTTGGCAGGGACGCGTAGCGCGGCTCGTTCAAACGCAGGTCGGTGGTGACGATGGCCGGCAGTTTCAGCGAAACCGTCTGCGCACCGCCGTCGATTTCACGGGTGACGGCAACGCTGTCGCCGCTCACTTCCACTTTGGAAGCGAAGGTGCCCTGGCCGTAACCGGTCAGTGCAGCCAGCATCTGGCCAGTCTGGTTGTTGTCGCTGTCGATGGCTTGTTTGCCGAGGATCACCAGCTGAGGCTGTTCCTTGTCGACAACGGCTTTGAGCAGCTTGGCCACGGCCAGGGAGGTCAGCTCTTCTGCGGACTCAACCAGCACGGCGCGGTCGGCGCCCAGGGCCAGGGCGGTACGCAGCTGCTCTTGAGCAGTGGAAGGGCCGATGGAAACCACGACGATTTCAGTCGCTACGCCTTTTTCTTTCAGGCGTACGGCTTCTTCCACGGCGATTTCACAGAATGGGTTCATCGACATCTTGACGTTAGCAAGGTCGACGCCGGAATTGTCCGCCTTGACGCGAACTTTCACGTTGTAGTCGACCATACGCTTGATTGCGACCAGCACTTTCATGGGAAGTATGGCTCTCTGATTATTATTCTAAGGTTGCAAAAAAGAGGGTTCAGATAACCCCACACGTGCGCAGCTCCTCAATACGTTCGGCAGACAGGCCAAGCTGGGCGAGAATGCTCGCGCTGTGCTCACCCAAGTCAGGCACCGCATCCATGCGCGGGCTGAAGGCGTTGCTGCTGGCAGGAGGGAGCAGGCTGGGAATCTTGCCCTTGGGGGTCTCCACTTGCCGCCAGCGTTTGCGAGCCTGTAGTTGTGGATGTTGCCAAACCCCCTGCATATCATTGACGCGAGCGTTGGCGATGCTGGCACCATCAAGGCGGGCAATCACGGTGTTGAAGTCGAGCTGAGCAAATGCTTCGACGATCAGCGCGCGTAAGCTGTCGCGGTTTTCCACCCGTTTGAAGTTCGCCGCAAACCGCTCATCGTCGGCCAGCTCGGGCTGCAGCAGGACCTGCTCGCAGAATAGCCGCCATTCCCGCTCGTTCTGCAGCCCAAGCATGATGGTTTTGCCATCGCCGGTAGGGAAGGGGCCGTAAGGGTAAATGGTGGCGTGCGCTGCACCCGCGCGTGGCGGCGGCGTCGCACCCTCATAGGCGTAGTACAGTGGATAGTTCATCCACTCCACCAGACTTTCCAGCATGGATACGTCGACATGACTGCCTTTACCTGTCTTGCCACGCAACAGCAGGGCAGAAAGCACGCCGGTATAGGCATACATGCCGGCTGCGATATCAGCAATTGAGTTACCTGCCTTGGCCATTTGATCATCCCCAGGGCCGCCAGTGACCGAGAGGAACCCGCCTTCGCTCTGAATCAACAGGTCGTAGGCTTTCTTGTGTTCGTAGGGGCCGCCGGCGCCATACCCTGAAATGTCACATACGATCAGTTTCGGGAAGCGTGCATGCAACGTTTCAAACGACAGGCCCAAGCGTGCAGCGGCGCCCGGTGCGAGGTTTTGCACCAGCACATCGGCTTGCTCCAGAAGTTGGTCAAGAATGTCGCCGGCCACCTTCTGCTTAAGGTCGAGGGCGAGGCTTTCTTTTGAGCGATTAGTCCAGACGAAGTGAGAAGCCAGGCCATTGACCCGCTGGTCGTAACCGCGCGCAAAATCGCCGACACCCGGCCGTTCGACCTTGACCACCCGGGCCCCAAGGTCGGCTAGTTGGCGGGTGCAGAAGGGGGCGGCAATTGCGTGTTCAAGGCTGATGACGGTGATCCCGTCGAGTGGGCGGATGCCCGTGGACTGGCTCATGGTTGTTATCTCTCTTGTCATGGCAGGCCCCTGCCGCTTAAGCGACATGGGGCGACTTCAATCAGAACGAGCGGGGTAACTCCAGCAGGTGTTCAGCGACGTACGACAGGATAAGGTTGGTCGAGATCGGCGCGACTTGGTACAGGCGGGTCTCGCGGAACTTGCGCTCTACGTCGTACTCGTTGGCAAAGCCGAAACCACCGTGCGTTTGCAGGCAGGCGTTGGCGGCTTCCCAGCTGGCCTTGGCTGCCAAGTATTTAGCCATGTTGGCGGCGGCACCAGCATTCTTGCCGCTGTCGTACTCTTTACAGGCGCGCCAGCGCATCAGGTCGGCGGCTTCGATCTCGATGTGCGCCTCTGCGATCGGGAACTGCACACCCTGGTTCTGCCCGATCGGGCGGCCGAACACTACGCGATCACGGGCATACTGGCTGGACTTCTCGACGAACCAGCGACCATCACCGATACATTCCGCGGCGATCAGGGTACGCTCGGCGTTGAGGCCATCAAGGATGTAACGGAAACCTTTACCTTCTTCGCCGATTAGGCTGCTGGCAGGGATCTCCAGGTTGTCGAAGAACAGCTCGTTGGTTTCGTGATTGACCATGTTAGCGATCGGCTGCACGGTCAGGCCGTTGCCGATGGCTTCGCGCAGGTCGACGAGGAAGATCGACATGCCGTCGGATTTTTTCTTCACCTCGGCCAGAGGCGTGGTACGGGCCAGCAGAATCATCAGATCGGAATGCTGGATCCGCGAGATCCACACCTTCTGACCGTTGATTACGTACTTGTCACCCTTGCGCACCGCCGTAGTCTTGATCTTGGTGGTATCGGTGCCGGTCGTGGGTTCGGTAACCCCCATCGACTGCAGCCGCAGCTCGCCGCTGGCCAGCTTGGGCAAATAGTAGCTTTTCTGCTCTTCACTACCGTTACGCAGCAGCGTGAACATGTTGTACATCTGGCCATGGATGGTGCCGGAGTTACCCCCGCAGCGGTTGACCTCTTCAAGGATCACCGAGGCCTCCGCCAGGCCCAGGCCCGATCCGCCATATTCTTCTGGAATCATCGCCGAGAGCCAGCCCGCTTCGGTCATGGCTTTGACGAAGGACTCCGGGAAGCCCTTTTGTTCATCGATCTTGCGCCAATACTCGGCAGGGAAGTCAGTACACAGGGCGCGCACACCTTCACGGATGGCATTGAGTTCTTCGTTGTCGTAGTCGCTCATTATTGTTCTCCAGGCGAGACTGGCTTGCAGCGTCGTCGTGGTTCGGCCGCAAGCCTGTCTCCAACACGGTCAAAGAGGATGGAAGCCCAGGGCAGCGCGGAAACGGTTCTTAATGAAATGGCCATCACGCGGCGGCAGTACTCGTGGCGGGTTCTCAGCCTTGATTTTCACGGTGACCAGCTTCACGCCTTCGCGCGTGGCAAAGCGCTCGCGCAGGTCATGCACGCCTTCCATCTCACGAATTTCGGTAGTCCAACTGAAACCGCAGGTCTGGGCGACCTGGTCGAGCTTGATGCCAAAGCCGGCATGGCTCACCTGCATTCCGGTCTCGCCGAAGTGGCCGTTGTCCAGCACGACGATGGTCAAGTTAGCGGGCTTTTGCAGCGCAACCGTGGCAAGCGCGCCAAAGCCCATCAGTAACTCTCCGTCACCGGTAATCACCACTACTGATTTGTTCGGTTGGGCGTTGGCTAAGCCCAGGCCCACTGTGATGGCGCTGCCCATGGCTGCCCAGAGATAGTAGTTGCCGTCATGGTCACCTGCAGCCATCACATCGTAGGATGCAGAGCCCAATCCGGTGACGACCAATACATCGTTACGATCTGCCAGCAGTGTGCGCACCACTTCACGACGGCACAGGGTGTGGTTAGCGCTTACTTGACCCATTTTTTTTCTCCGATCAGACGCTGACCAAGCAGCAGGGCAGTGGCGGAGTCACCGTTGAAGGCCATAGTGGCTGCGCCATGCAGCAGTGGAGCGACGTCCTCGGGCACGTCCGCACGCCATGTCATCACCTTCATCAACTGCAGGGATGCTTCAGTAGCCTGACCCATCGGGTTCTGCCAGGCATTGAACTCAGCCCAGTCGCCTCGCATGGTGACGACCATCAGCAGAGGGAAACCGGCGCAGTTCTGCAGGGCCAGGGTATTGATGCAGTTACCCACACCACTTGACTGCATCAGCAGTGCACCACGCTCACCGCCGAGCCAGGCGCCGGCCAGATAGCCAATGCCTTCTTCTTCGGTGGTAAGGACGACTGCCTTGATATCAGGATCCTCATAGGACATGCGGATAGCGGCCGAGTGGCCGGCGTCCGGGACGAACACTACGTGCTTGACGTCGTGAGCTTTGAGGACGCGAAAAACGTCTTCTTGCCAGCTTTGTTCAGCTTCTTGCGATGACATGGTTGTCTCCAGTGCTGCTCTTGTTTTGCCTCATCATGAAGTCAAAGGAAGGTACCGACGACTACCGTTTTTCTCTTTGAGATATGCCCGCTCGGCATAGCTTTCGCGGCGCTGCAAGGAGCGTTGTGCTATCGCTAAGATGCATAGCTGTTAGGCCTAGAATGGCCTTAGTCGGCGTGGAGAACTTGGTTAGGCTGCTAGGTCGGTGTCCCTTATCACACCGTGCATGACCCACAAAAATAAAATCCGAGGGTACTACCATGTTCGAACGCCTCCTGCGCTGGCTCACGTCTGCTCAACTGTCCGCAGACTCGCAGCACTCCTCGGCATGTCCCACAGGACATCTTGCAACTGCCTACCTCATTCCGTAATGCGCCGCATGTCCGGCGATACTTTCATTACTCGATAACAGGTGGTCCATGAAATACCGTCTACCTCTAGCAGGTTGGATCCTGCTTGCTATGCTCATTGGTGTGCTGATCGGTTACACCATCTTCCTCAACGCCCCTACTAAAACTAGTGCAACCGAGATTGCCGGGTATATTTCGATTATCTCGGATGTGTTTCTGCGCCTGATCAAAATGCTGATCGGGCCACTGGTGTTTTCCACACTGGTGGTCGGCATCGCTCACATGGGCAATGCCGGTGCGGTTGGCCGTGTGTTCAGCAAGGCCATGCTGTGGTTCGTATCCGCCTCGCTGCTTTCGCTGGCAGTGGGGTTGATGATGGCCAATATTCTCCAGCCAGGTCAGCATCTGGCGTTGCCACTGCCTGACGTCAATGCCACTACGTCATTGCAAACCTCGGCGTTTACCTTGAAAGGCTTCGTCACTCACCTGGTGCCAAGGTCGTTCGCAGAAGCGCTCGCGACCAATGAAGTCCTGCAGATTGTGGTGTTTTCCTTGTTCTTTGGCGTGGCCTTGGCCGCACTCGGCGAGAAGGCCAAAGGTCTGGTTCGCCTGACTGACGAACTGGCGCAGGCCATGCTGCTGATCACCAGCTATGTGATGAGGCTTGCGCCCTTGGCGGTTATGGCGGCGATGGCCTCCACCGTTGCCATTGACGGGCTGTCGATTTTGGCTACCTTTGCCGTGTTCATGCGTGATTTTTACTTCGGCTTATCATTGCTTTGGGGTCTGCTGGTCTTGGCGGGAGCGTTGTTCCTTGGGCGGAGGGTGTTCAGTCTGCTGAGTCTGATCAAGGAAGCATTTCTGCTGGCGTTCGCTACAGCCAGCTCCGAGTCGGCCTACCCGAAGCTGTTGGCGGCGCTTGACCGATTTGGTGTTTCGCGCAAGATCTCCAGCTTCGTGATGCCCATGGGATATTCGTTCAACCTTGACGGTTCGATGATGTACTGCACGTTTGCCGTGCTGTTCATCGCCCAGGCCTATGGCATCGAGATGACACTTGGCACTCAGATTCTTATGCTACTGACGTTGATGTTGACGTCGAAGGGGCTTGCGGGTGTGCCGCGCGCCTCCTTGGTGGTTATCGCAGCCACTCTGGTACAGTTCGATATTCCTGAGGCTGGGTTGCTGCTGATCCTGGGCATCGATACGTTTCTCGACATGGGCCGTTCGGCGACCAATGCGGTCGGTAACTCGATCGCAACGGCGGTGGTGGCTAAGTGGGAGGGAGAACTGCTGGACGAGCCTGACGCGCAGGCACGCGCAATGTCGATGGAGCGTCAAACCAGTAATGTCGTTGCCGGCTAAGAGCCTGCACACTATTTGAGCCCAAACGTGTTTAGGGTTGCCTCTATTCAACTGCATAGCCGAATGGCGGGGTAAGGCAGGTCCATACGGTCTGTATGGGCCTGCCAAATCTTCCAGCAACGGGGTTAATACCCTCACAGGCCAGAAAGGGCCCCTCTCAATCTCATGCTGCCAGAGTTAGTCAAAGGCAGTTGTCGCATCATCCTTCCCCAAAACCCTCACAACCTCGTCCCTCGCAGGCTATCCTTGTGCGCTCGAGCAATGCATACCGGTGCGTGTGGACGCAGAACCGCAACTGATGCTCGGCCAAACGTTGGGTTCTCAGGATGTGCACACGCAGGACAACTTCGTGGAGTATGCCGAGCAGCGCTCGAGCGGGGTGTCGTCAGGCATTAGAAATAACACGGGCACAAAAAAGGGCTTAGATTCGTAACCGCCTATGGCGCGAACCTAAGCCCTTGAGATGTTGAAGCGCTAGCGATTATGGCCGTGCTGTCTGCATCTTGGTCACGGACATGCCTGTATTTTCTTCGATTTTGCCATCGCCACTGATATAGCCATGACGAGTCAGGTTAGGCATCATCATCGAGGCAACGAAGGTCACGCAGAGCACCGCGGCGACGTAGAAGAAAAAGTAGTCCTCGACACCTTCAGCGCGGAACGACAGGGCGACATACTCGGCGGTACCGCCAAAGGCGGCATTCCCGATGGCGTAAGGAAAGCCTACTCCCAAGGCTCTCACTGCAGGCGGGAACAACTCGGCTTTGACGATGCCCGCAATCGGCGTATACAGAGACGCCACCACCAGCCCGCCGAACACCAGCAAAAACGCCATTAATGGACTTTGTGTGCCCTTGATGGCGAACAGTAGCGGAATCACCAATAGAAGAGCAATTCCCGAGAACATCAGCATGTGAGTCTTGATACCCAGTCGATCAGCCATTAGTCCGAACAACGGCTGACAGAGCATGAATCCGATCAGCGCCGAGGTCATGATGAAGCTGACCGTCTGTGCATCGAATCCGGCCGAGATCACCAGGAATTTTTGCATGTAGGTGGTGAAGGTATAGAAGTACAGCGAGCCGCCAATGGTAAAGGCGATGACTAGGGCCACGGCGCGTTTGTGTTTGAACATGCCGCGTAGCGATCCGGCGCCCTCGCGGTTCATGTCTTTTTTGGACGCAGTTTCGTGCATTGAACGGCGCAGATAAACCACTACCACGGCACTCACTGCACCGATAAAGAACGGAATGCGCCAGCCCCACTCACGCAGCTGTTCGTCAGTCAGGGTCTGCTGAAGGATCACCACGGTGAACAACGCCATCAATTGCCCGGCGATGATGGTGAAGTATTGGAACGAACCGTAGAAGCAGCGTCGCCCGGGTGTGGCGATTTCGCTGATATAGGTCGCGCCGGTACCGTACTCGGCACCCACCGAGAGACCCTGGATCAAGCGCGCAACAACCAGCATGATGGGCGCCGCGATGCCTATGGTTTCATAGGTCGGTATCACTGCGATCAGCAGTGAGCCGCCGCACATCATGAACACCGAGATAATCATCGAGATCTTGCGGCCCTTTGTGTCAGCGAGCCAGCCGAAGATCCAGCCGCCCAACGGACGCATGAAGAAGCCGACAGCAAATACGCCCGCAGTAGCTAGCAGTTGGGTGGTGGTATCTCCTTTGGGGAAGAACGATGCAGCGAAGTAGATCGCTGTGTAGGCGTAGATAAAAAAATCATACCATTCGACGAGGTTGCCCGAGCAGGCGCCCATGATCGCTCGGACACGATTGGGTTGGCGGACGCGAGCGTCATCGACATCGGTATTGATTGGCAGTGGAGTGGACATGGTGGTCAACCTCTGGCAAGCACGAGACATCTCGAAGCGAAAACAGGCGCTCCGTGAACGGCTTGGGCATTTGTGTGAATCAGAGCAGGCGCTGGGTTTGCAAACAGATAGGGCGCGGGGTGAGCGGTCCTGCCAGGGGAGGGGGATAGGTGGGTAGCATGTTCAAGACCTCTAGTTTTATTGTTGTGAGGCATCGCGGATCGAGTCGCGACTTACTTGCAAGCTACTCCACAGCGCACGCATGAATAAGGGCGCCAGGCGACTATCTGATATGCTGAGATTCTATAGCTGCTAATAGTTGGGCTGATTAGACTGCCATCCACCCCTCTATCCTAAGTTGGTCTGCCCATGGACGTTGTTCAGCTCAAAACACTTATTCATGTTGCTGAGCTAGGCAGTCTCAGCAAGGCGTCTGATCGGCTGCACATCGCTCAACCCGCACTGAGTCGTCAAATTCGACAGTTGGAAAAAGAGCTGGGGGTGTACCTTTTTGAGCGCCATGGTCGCGGCATGATCATTACCGAGGCCGGGAATGAAGTTCTGCAACATGCCACCCGCATCATGGATGAACTGGAGGCCATTCGCAGTTCGGTCGCGAGAGGTCAAGGGGCCTTCCGTGGTGCCGTTGCTATCGGTACCACACCGACCATCGCTGAAATAATGACGGTGCACCTGGTAAAACGTATTCGCGAGGAAAACCCGGATTTGTCTATCCGTTTCTCCTCTGCCTTCAGTGGCTATTTACTGGACTGGATTCAACGCGGCGAATTGGAACTGGTGATTTCCTATGACCTGGAGCCCTTGCACACGCTGCGCATCGTTCCGGTAATGATGGAAAATCTGGTTTTGGTAGGGCCACCCAGTGCAGGTTTGAAGTTGGACGAGGCCGTTCACTTCTCTAGTCTTGCCCATGAGCATTTGATACTGCCTAGCCCGCGACATGGCTTGCGCAAGATCATGGATCGTTGCGCTGCAGACGTCGGTTTCAAGATTGTTGCCAACGTCGAGGCGGATTCGTTTGGCGCGATGATCGACCTGGTCCGCAACGGTTTCGGGCTAACCGCATTGCCATTGGCATCGATATACGGGCATCTGCAAAGCGGCAGCCTGTGTGCCGCGCCTCTTGTAGAGCCTACGCCGATGCGCAAACTGGTAATGGTGTCGCCCGCCGACAGAAAAGTCAGCCAGGCCACGCGCTATGTCGGCGAGACATTCGTCGAGTTGGCTTCGGAATTGGTGAAGCAGGGAATCTGGGCCGGTCACATGCTCTGAGCGCCCTGACAGAACTGCCTGATCGATTCACATGCCTGATTTAGATGTCGTCCGACATTTAAGCGGTTACGTGAGTGGCTACATGTTATCAGAGCTTCCAAAAAACATTTTGACTAGGCTCTAGGACGATATTTTCAGGCAGAAAAATATCAAATATGCCCCCAATTTTGCCCCCAGTTGCATGCGATGCACTCGCAATTGCGAGTGCACGCCCTGGCGGTGATGTTACGTGGGGCTTGATGGCTTTCGGTGGCGCAGCCCTTTTGAAATTGGCTGGTTCGCCCGCCTTACACATGCTCACTGGCTGCGAGTCTGCCGGTATCTACTGATGCATCTCCGTCACGGACATGGTGAACACCAACTTGGATCTGCCAGCGTTGGAATAGGAATGAGGTACATCGGTTTTCGCCACTGCCGAACTCCCCGCAGGGATGACCAACTCTGTTTCCCCTACCACGCATTTCAGCGTGCCTTTCTCCACATGAAACAGTTCAAGCGTGCCCTGAGGATGCCCCTGTGAAGCGAAAGATTCGCCTGGATGCATTTCCCAACGCCACAGCTCGATCATATTAGGGCCGGACGTTCCCGCCAGGAGGCGCGCCGTTCCTCCCAGGTCACCGGTCCAGAGCGTGGGGATGTCTTGGCTGTCGATGATATGGGCGGATGGGGCTTCGGTCACATTGACGATGTCTGCAACAGACAGTCCAAGCGCGGCGGCGATTTTGCAAAGGATGCCGATACTGGGGTTCGCCGTACATTTCTCTATTTCGACAACCATTCCTTTGCTCACACCAGCACGGCGGGAAAGTTCATCCAGCGTGATCTTCTGTGTTTTGCGTGCCTGTTTAAGTGTGCGCGCAACGGCCAGGCTGACGGCATGAGCATCAGCGCCAGGGGTAGTCGACAGGCTGGTATTGGTGGTCATTGATGAAGGTCATGAGAAAAATGTGCTGGGATTCTCGGCCTTTATAAGTAGCTCCGTCAATCGGCTCAGCCGTTATAGTAGATGATAATGGTCATTATATTGACTTTATTGGTCGTCGCTGACTAGCATGAAATGACATTTAGGTTCCTGGAGGTTTTTGATGCTGTCCGTACTGCCGTTAATCGATCAAGCCGTTGCCGAGCTGGCGCCGGAGTTCAGGGCCCTGAGTATCGTGGTGGAAGCTGCACCACTGGCTCATCCTGAGGTGGCCCAGGCTGCGCTGGACCGTGCTTGCAAGGCTGTGCAGAAAGGTGGGCCAAGCTGGGGAGAAGGCCATCTGGCTGCATGGGCTGAGACCTTTCGAAAGTTTGGGGCCAAGCCGCAGCGCACACCTTGTTCAGCTGAAGCGCTGCGTAAACGAGTTTTACGTGACGGCAGCTTGCCTAGCCTGGATCCCATCGTCGATCTCTACAACGCAATCAGCATTGAGTACGCCATCCCGGTTGGCGGGGAAAACATTGAAGCCTATGTGGGCTCCCCACGGCTCGTAGTCGCTGATGGCACTGAGGCTTTTGACACGATGAAAGAGGGGGCTGCTGCCTTCGAGTATCCGGATGCCGGCGAGGTTGTCTGGCGCGATGACAAAGGCGTGACCTGCCGTCGCTGGAATTGGCGGCAAGGTGTCAGGACCCGTCTCGGTGCTGACGCGAGGAGCATGTGGTTCATTCTGGAGAGTCTGCCGGCGATGCCGCTTGAAGCCCTGACGGAAGCGGGGGACAAACTCATCGAAGGGTTGCAGCAAATGATGCCAGGCGTCCAGATCGAAAGCTCACTGATTGGTCCTGGGTCCAAATAGTCCATAGACCACTGCAAGGAGTGATGACGATGTTTACCGGTCTTAGTGCATTTCCTCTGACCCCTATGGATGAGCAGGGTGTGGACGAAAATGCTTTTACTTGTCTTGTGCAGCAATTGGTGGCAGCTAAAGTAGATTCCATCGGGGCTCTAGGATCCACCGGAAGCTATGCGTATCTTTCTCGAGCCGAACGTTCTCGAGTTGCTCAGTTGGCAGTAGAGGCCGCGGAGGACGTGCCTGTGATGGTGAGCATCGGCGCGCTGCGTACACGCGACGTTTTGCTGCTGGCTGAGGATGCGCAAGCCGTGGGGGTCAAAGCCTTGCTGCTGCCACCCGTGTCATATCAAAAACTGACTCAGGACGATGTGTTCTCGATGTACGAAATGGTTTCGGCCAACGTCTCAATCCCGCTATGTGTCTATGACAATCCTGGTACCACTCATTTCGAATTTACCGATGAGTTACACGGGCGTATTGCAGAGCTACCCAATGTCAGCTCAATCAAAATCCCTGGCGTCCCCGAGGCGCCACATCTGGCCAGGGAGCGTGTGGAGCGCCTGCGGAAATTGATTCCGAGTCACGTGACTATTGGAATAAGCGGCGATGCGTTTGCCGCTGTTGGAATGAATGCCGGCTGCGATGCCTGGTATTCGGTCATGGGCGGTTTGTTCCCCAATACGGCGCTCGCCATCACACGAGCAGCATTGTCAGGTGACGCCTTTGAGGCTATGCGCCTCTCCGAATCCTTGAAGCCGCTTTGGGCATTGTTCAGCCAATTTGGCGGTAGCTTTCGCGTGATAGCCACTGCAGCGGAGCTACGCGGCATTACTCACTCTCCGAGCGTGCCTTTGCCGCTTAGAACCATCGAAGGGGAAGGACGCAAGCAAATTGCAGCGGTGATAGACGCGCTCGAATTGAGCTGAGCACTGCGGTGAACACTCTGCCTCATCATGGTTGAGGAGGCAGAAATCCAACTGCCTACAGTTTCAAAAACGTTGTGAAATGATCTTGGTGTCCCTCCAGGATTTCCCTGGGGAGGATCGTGCTAACACTTCCTCGATGCTGCAGGCCATGAGAAAGCACATGAGCAAGGATTTGTTCTTTGGTCATGTTGCCGGGTTTGCCATCCTTGAAAATAAATTCCACCGGTTCAGACAGCTCCTTTGCAGTGACTGATTTCGTGTAATCGACAAACCATTGATTTGCCGCTGTGAAAGCCTCTTCCAACTGACGAATGTCTTGCCGCTGCTCAGTGACGACGTCGTCAAATTCCTCCGGTTTTCCCTGCAGTCTGGCGATGAATAGTTGGTCCACAATATTGATGTGCCTGAGCCAATAACAGGCCTTCTCCATTTCCACAGGAAACGACTGCGAAATGGGCGCTTTCAAGCACCTGAATAACACATCCTCAGACCATGCCTTGTACTGATAAAGCGAGTGCAGCAGATTCTTGGCACACATGGTGTTCTCCCATTTCTAAGCATTGTCGGCCCTCGCACATCCCATGGGCTTGGACAAAAGGGGGGTTCGTGTAACGGGAACGGAATACCGTTAGCGAGATATAATAGTCGATATATTGACTTTTATGGTCATTGGTATGAAGCTGGATCAAAGGCGATTAACGCTACCGCATTGAATTCCGCAGAAGCCCCAGCTTGCAGGCGGCCGGCTCGGAAATGGCTTGAGGGTGTCTTGGATCATGAAATACGTCAGCACACGGACCCCTGGTAGAACGTACGAATTCAGCGAGGTGCTGATGGGGGCGTACGCGCCTGACGGTGGTTTGTACGTGCCGCACAAGGTTCCCCGCTTCAAAAAGGAGGAGCTCTCAAAGCTCGAATGGTTGCCCTTCCATGAATTGGCTCGCTACGTAATCGAGCCCTTTCTGGGGGGATGGATCGAGCAGGATCTGTTGTCTCGGATGCTTGAGGAGATTTTTGATTGTTTTAAAAGCAACGCAGTGACACCGCTGTACCAGACCGCAAGTAACGAGTGGATACTCGAATTGTTTCATGGGCCGTCAGGCGTCTACCAAGACGTTGGCCTTCAGTTGATGTCTCGCTTTATCGATCATGATTTACTCAGGTCTGGTAAGAAGGCGCTGATTATAGGTTGTACAGGTGGAGATACTGGCGCCGCAGCAATAAAAGCATTTTCGGGAATGAAGGGCGTTACGTTGTTGGTATTGCATCCTTCCATGGGGTTAACGGCGGAGGATCGCATACGCTTACTGAGTACGCACGAAGATAATGTTGTGAATGTTGCGGTCGACGGAGACTATTCTGATTGTCATCGTTTGTGTGAGCAGTTCCTGAAACAAAGTAATAATGCACGGCAGCATCTTATTTCGTTCAACTCAGTGCATTGGGTTCGCGTACTTGCGCACCTCTCCTTCTATTTCTATTCTGCTCTTCAGCTCGGTGCGCCTAAAAGAGAGATTGCTTTCAGTGTCCCGACTGGAAATTTTGGCGCCCTGTACGCTGGTTATATTGCCAAGCAAATGGGACTGCCGATTCGACAGCTTATCGTTGCCACGAATACTAACGCCGGACTGCATAACTTTCTCCAATCAAATCTGTACAGTCGAAATGAAATTCGTGCTACCAAAATTCCCACGATGAATGTTTCATTAGCCTCTAATTTTGAGCGCCTACAGTGGAGCATTTTAAATCGATGCGGAGAAAAAGTAGCTCGTAATATGCAGTTGCTAGAAGGCGAGGGAACTATTCAGTTAGCGCAGGATGAATGGTTGGAGGCACGCAAACTGTTTGACTCACTGGCTGTGGACGATGCAGACGCATTCAGTTGTATTCATGAGGTCTTTGCAGAGAGTGGATATCTGGTCAGTCCCAATACCGCCATCGGCTTGCGCGCTGCACGTGTAAGCAGACGCAGCTTGATGATCCCCATGATTTGCCTGGCAACCACACATCCGTCGAAAGTTGGCACTGCAACCCAAAAGTCAGAGATTGTTGGCCACCTAAATACAATTGGTGTTCCTGTAGTTGCTGAACAAGACTGTACTTCAATTCCCAACGACGTCAGGTCGCTGATCTCACTGGTCAGGGCATTATCAAAAGACACGGAGTCTCACTCGTTATAAGTCCGGAGCCAGAGATGAAACGTGTTTTAGATAAAGTTGATGAAAAGATTTTGGAGGAGCTAACTCGCAATGCACGGTTGGCCCACAACGATATTGCCCTAAAAGTCAATTTGTCCAGGAACGCAGTCAGGCTGCGGATTGAGCGATTGGAGCGCGATGGGTATGTCCGAGGCTACACAATTATTAAAGGTATGCCTTCAGCTGATGCAGGACCCATTAATGCATTAATCTTCGTTTATCGTAAGGATCGTATGCGAGATTCAGAAGTTGTTCGTTCCGTTGGTGCAATGCCTGAAGTTATTTCCTGCAATGTGATGAGTGGCGACCTCGATATTGTACTGACGGTTCAGGCGATGAATGCAGATCGTATCCACAGGGTATGGAGTGAGATCTCGACGCTGCCGGGAGTCCTGAATACCGTAACGTCTTTTGTTCTGTCGAGCACAAAATAGCAAGTTGCGCTGTTGTACGAGCATTTTGCTCGCAACAACGTTCTGTTTGCCATATTCGTAAAGTTAAGTTGGCGGCTTACTATCTCAGCACCACAACATAACAATGAGAACCCTGTCGTGACTGAATACAAAATTGCGTTGCTTGGATTTGGTGGCGTTAACCGCGCGCTGACCCAGCTTATTGCCGATAAGAATTCGCGTTGGGCCGATGAATTAGGTTTTACCTTGAAGATTGTCGGTGTCAGTGACCTTTACCTCGGTTCGATCATTAACAAAGACGGCCTGGACGCTCGTGAATTGGCAGCAGTGCCTGCTGCTAAAGGCAGTTTCAGGACCCTGGCCGGCGGGACTGCTGAGCCGGCAAACGAAACCGTTATCCGCTTCTCTGGCGCCGATATTGTCGCTGAGGCAACGTTCACCAATCCTGTGGATGGTGAACCGGCTACGACCTTCTGCCGCTGGGCTCTGGAAAAGGGCGTCAGTGTCGTGACCACGAACAAAGGGCCCGTGGCGCTGCATGCACAAAGCTTGAAGACGCTGGCCGATAGCACCGGCGCCCGCTTTGAATTTGAAGGTTCTGTCATGAGCGGGACCCCGGTTATCCGTTTGGCCAAGGAGTCACTGGCAGGCTCGGAAATCACCGGCTTCAAGGGGATCCTCAACGGTACTTCAAACTTTGTCCTCTCCAGCATGGAGACGGGGTTGGACTTCTCCAGTGCCGTCGCAAAAGCGCAGGAATTGGGGTATGCCGAAGCTGACCCAACAGCGGATGTAGAAGGGCACGATGTGCGCTTGAAGGTTGTCATCCTCGCCAATGAACTGCTAGGCGCAAAACTCAAACCAAGCGACGTCCTGTGCAAAGGGATTTCTGAAATCACGGCCAAGGATATTGCCGAGGCGACGAAAGCAAATGCCCGCTGGAAGCTGATTGGCAGCGCAGAGAAACGGAGCGATGGTTCGATTTCAGCATCAGTGAGTCCGAAGCTCTTGCCGGCGAGCGACGCGCTCTCAGCCGTGAGCGGAGCCACCAACGCAATTACCTTCAACACGGCCATTCTCGGTCCCGTCACTGTAGTGGGTGCGGGGGCAGGTCGTTTTGAAACCGCATTTGCCTTGCTCGCCGACATCGTAAGCATCCACAACCACAAAACCACGTCAGGTAAGTAATCATGAATAGCTTGAGTCTCTCGCTCGCTGCTGATTATAAGGCCATTACGGTGCTCAGCCCGTTTGACGGCAGCAAAGTGGGTGAAGTGGCAGACATACCCGCATCATCCGCTACCACGATAGTTGACACCGCCATTTTAGGTGCCTTGATTGCCAAGGATCTGCCGCGCCATGAGCGTGCGCGTATCTTGGAAAAGGCCGCAAGCTCAGTCGAGCGTGACAAGGACTCCTTTGCCAAACTGATCGTCGCGGAGTCAGGAAAAACGCTGAAGCAGGCGCGAAAGGAGGTGTTGCGATGCGTCAATACCTTGAAGTTGTCCGCCGAAGAAGCCAAGCGCAATGCCGGTGAAGTCATTCCTTTTGACGCCTATGTCGGGTCTGAATCCCGTCAGGGCTGGTTCACCCGTGAACCGTTGGGCGTCATCGTTGCCATCACCCCTTACAACGACCCGCTTAACCTGGTCGCGCATAAATTGGGGCCTGCCATTGCAGGAGGAAATGCAGTTGTTCTCAAGCCGTCTGAGCTCACACCGCTATCAGCGATCAAGCTGGTGGAGTGCTTGATCGACGCGGGTCTGCCTCCGGTTGTTGCCACCGTCGCAACAGGCGGCGCCGCCCTGGGCAAGGCTCTTGTGGCCCACCGTGCGGTGCGCATGGTGTCTTTCACCGGCGGCTTTGTCACGGGTGAGCAGATCGCTCGTACAGCTGGCCTCAAGAAGCTAGCGATGGACCTTGGCGGTAATGCGCCGGTCATCGTGATGGCTGATTGTGATTTGGATGAAACCGTTGATTCATGCGTGTCGGGGGCTTTCTGGGCGGCCGGACAAAACTGCATCGGTACCCAACGGATCCTCATTGAGGCCTCACTCTATGATGCCTTCAAAACGCGCTTTGTTGAACAGACCTCTAAGTTGATCGTCGGCAACCCTGCTGATGAGCAGACGGACGTAGGGCCGATGATTACCGAGGCGTCAGCCAAGCGTACCGAGGAAGTGGTCAATGACGCCATTGCCAAAGGCGCCACGTTGTTGTTTGGCAACACACGCAACGGCTCGCTCTATTCGCCTACCGTGCTGGAAGGCGTCGACCGCCAATGCAAGTTGTGGTGCGAAGAAGTGTTCAGCCCGGTGGTCATCCTCCAGAGCGTCGCCTCCCTGGATGAAGCGTTAGCGCTGGCTAACGAGCCTGAATACAGCCTGCATGCTGGGATCTTCACCAGCAATCTGAAGGTTGCAATGACCGCCGCTAAACGACTGGAGGCGGGCGGGGTGATGATCAACGACTCTTCCGACTACCGCTTTGATGCAATGCCTTTCGGCGGTTTCAAGTACGGGAGCATGGGCCGCGAGGGCGTACGTTTTGCTTACGAAGATATGACGCAGCCCAAGGTCATTTGCATCAACGGTGTGAGTGGAAGCTAAACAATTCGCTCAACTCAAGAATGAATTACACAACAATAACGAGGAATCGACATGCGCCCCGATAAGCACAACCTTTCGACATTATCTGCAGCGACACTTGCTGTTCATGGCGGCAATGTCGCGGATGTCACCAGTGGCGCCGTCCGTACGCCATTGGTTATGGCGAACTCCTATCTCTTGCCGGAAGACCCCGCGACCATGGACTGGTCGAGTCCGGATGGGCTCGTGTACACACGCAATCAAGGTCACAACCAGGTCTGCCTTGAGAAAAAACTCGCGGCCCTTGAAGGGTGTGAAGATGCGGTGGTATTCGCGACCGGTGTCGCGGCGTTGCACTCAGTGTTTTTTTCATTCCTGAAAAGTGGCGACCATGTCATTGTCAGTGACATCACCTACCAGGCGGTCTGGCGGCTTTTCGCTGAACTCCTGCCTGAGCGTTACGGCATTGAAGCCACCTTCGTGGATGTCGGTGACCTCGAATCGGTGCGTAATGCCATTCGGCCCAATACCAAACTGATCCACACTGAAACGATCGCCAACCCCACCACGAAAGTTGCAGACATTGCCGCATTGGCTGAAATTGCACACGCCCATGGCGCGCTGATCTCTGTAGATGCCACGTTCACGCCCCCTCCATTTTTCCGTGCAAGTCAACACGGCGTCGACTTTGTCATTCACTCATTGACCAAGTACATCAATGGTCATGGTGATGCCATGGGTGGGGTGGTGATCGGCTCCAACCAGTTGATCAACAAGATCAAGAACGATGCCTTGGTTGACCTCGGTGCGACCATTTCTCCGTTCAATGCATGGATGATAATGCGCGGATCGGTCACGTTGCCTCTGCGTTTAAAGCAATTGCTGAACTCGGCCGAGAAGTTGGCTCACTTTCTGGACAACGACGATCGGATTGCCTACGTCTACTACCCCGGTTTGTCCTCCCATCCACAGCACGAGTTGGCGCGCCGGCAATTTGCGGGCAAGGGCTATGGTGCAGTGATGGCGTTTGCCGTAGAGGGTGATCCTGATGCCCAGAACCGCTTTGTATCGAACCTGCGCATCATCACGTCGGCCGTTTCATTAGGGCACGACGAATCACTGATCGTGCACGTAGGTGCAGAGGGTCGAGGTGGCTTTGACAAGTACCCCGAAGAGTTCCGCCAGTACGGTCATTTGCGCTTTTCAGTCGGATTGGAAGATCCAGATGACTTGATCAAGGATATTGCGTTCGCGCTGGACGCAACATTCAAGTGATTGAGTTGAAAACATCACGAAACTAGGGTTTGGTCAACCCGTCTTTACCCCCGTCCTCGCGGGGGTCTTTTTAATAACGTTGACGTTTTAATTGCGTCTGGCGCGAACAGTCTATGCGTTTTTTATCGTTTAGGAGTTGCTCATGGCTTGGGTGAGTTTGATCATTGCAGGAGTATTTGAAGTGGTGTGGGCTTTTTCGATGAAGCAATCTGAAGGGTTTACGCGATTAGTGCCCACGGTCATTACATTTGTAACCGTGATTGCCAGTTTTGCGCTGTTGTCCTTCTCGATGAAGAGCTTGCCGCTGGGTACGGCATACACCATCTGGACGGGGATCGGCGCTGTGGGAGCTTTTGCTGCAGGTATTTTCTTCATGGGTGAACCCGCCACGCTGTTGCGTATCGTGGCCGCCGTATTGATTGTCAGTGGACTGTTAATGATGAAATTGGTGTCTGCTTGAAAGGCGAGCATTTTGCTCGTGATAACGTTCAATTTGCCATATTCGTAAAGTCGCCGTACTCAGGTAACGTTCAAGTCCAGACGCAGGTCTCGCTAAATAATAACGAGCGTCATGGTTAATGCTGTCGGATGTTTACTGCCCTTAATCCAACTACAATATCTAGGGATGTAATTATGATTTCGCTAAAGAAGCTATGTTTAGTAATGGGCTTGGCGTTGTGCACAAGTGCAGTGTCTGCCAAAGAATACTCCACCTTGCGTTTCGGCGTAGATGCCAATTACGCGCCGTTTGAGTCCAAGGCCGCCGATGGCAGCCTCAAGGGATTTGATATTGACTTGGGCAACGCGATTTGCGCCAAGCTTTCAGTCAAATGCATCTGGGTGGAAAGCGATTTTGATGGCCTGATTCCAGGCCTCAGGGCCGGCAAGTTCGACGGTATCCTGTCATCCATGACCGTGACGGCCACTCGTGAAAAAGCCATTGATTTTTCAAGCGAGCTTTTCTCCGGATTCACGTCCTATGTGTTCAAGAAGGGGTCGGACCTGAGCACGGATGTGGCATCACTCAAAGGCAAAACGGTTGGCTATTTTCAAGGCAGTATCCAGGAAGCTTACGCCAAGGCCGTGCTGGACAAAGCCGGGATAAAAATCCAGTCCTATCAGAACCAGGATCAGGTGTATTACGACCTGGTAGCGGGGCGGCTGGATGCATCCCTTCAGGATGCGCTTCAAGCCCAACTGGGTTTTATCAACTCCCCCCAGGGCGCTGACTACGAAATGAGCCCGTCGGTCGAGAGCCCTTATCTTCCCTCCAAAACAGCCATCGGCATCGCCAAGGGCAATACAGAGCTCAAGGCCTTGCTGGATAAAGCGATCCAGGCTCTTCACGACGATGGCACCTATGATTCGATCCAGAAGCAGCATTTTGGCGATCTGAATCTTTACAGCGGCAAATAACCACCCGGCGCTCGTCCGCTGGATGGGCGTTTTCGCTATAGGTTGTTGATCATGTTTGAACCATTATTAGGCGTATTGGGGCTCTCTGCATTCAGCTTGCAAGGCTTCGGCCCGCTGCTGCTCGAAGGCACCTGGATGACCGTCAAGCTGTCCCTGTGCTCTCTTTTGCTTAGCGTATTGCTCGGGTTGATGGGCGCCAGCGCTAAACTGTCCAGTCTCAAGCTGCTGCGTATGCCCGCGCAGCTCTACACCACACTGATTCGTGGGGTGCCGGATCTGGTGCTGATGCTGTTGATTTTCTACAGTCTGCAAACCTGGCTGACGGTCATCACAGTGGCATTGGGCTGGCAGTACATCGAAATCAATCCCTTCGTCGCAGGAATCATCACCCTTGGTTTTATCTACGGCGCCTATTTCACCGAAACTTTCCGCGGCGCCATGCTGGCCGTACCCCGTGGACAGGTCGAAGCCGCTACTGCCTATGGGTTAAGTCGCGCCCAGCGTTTTCGCTTTGTGGTATTCCCGCAAATGATGCGGTTTGCCCTCCCGGGGCTGGGTAATAACTGGATGGTAATTCTTAAAGCCACCGCATTGGTGTCGATCATCGGCCTGGCTGATTTGGTAAAGGCTGCCCAGGACGCAGGAAAAAGTACCTATCAATTGTTCTTTTTCCTGGTACTGGCTGCACTGACCTATTTGATCATCACCAGCATCTCCAACTTCGTCCTGCGCTGTCTGGAAAAACACTACGCCGCGGGTTTACGGGAGGCAGTGCGATGATCGAACTACTGCAGGAGTACTGGAGGTCATTCGTCTACAGCGATGGCCAGCAAATCACTGGTCTGGCCATGACACTATGGTTGCTCAGCGCATCGCTTTTCATCGGCTTTATCGTATCTATTCCATTGTCCATCGCACGCGTGTCCCCCAGGTTTTACGTGCGCTGGCCAGTGCAGTTTTATACCTACCTGTTCAGGGGGACACCGCTCTACATCCAACTGCTGATCTGCTACACCGGAATCTACAGCCTCGCCGCAATACGCGCTCAGCCTGTGTTGGACGCATTCTTTCGCGATGCAATGAACTGCACCATTCTTGCCTTCGCTCTGAACACGTGCGCTTACACCACCGAGATATTTGCCGGGGCCATTCGCAACATCGCTCATGGCGAAGTCGAGGCGGCAAAAGCGTATGGCCTCTCGGGATGGAAACTCTATGCGTTTGTGATCATGCCGTCAGCCTTGCGTCGCTCGCTGCCGTATTACAGCAACGAAGTGATCTTGATGCTGCACTCAACCACGGTGGCATTCACCGCCACGGTGCCGGACATTCTCAAAGTTGCCCGTGACGCGAACTCAGCGACCTTTTTAACCTTTCAATCGTTTGGGATTGCGGCACTGATTTACCTGGCGGTCACCTTTGCGTTGGTCGGAGTGTTCCGAATTGCCGAACGTCATTGGCTGGCCTTTTTAGGGCCGACTCACTGAGCCCTGTATCTGACAGGGCCGCTCCCAACCCGCTTAGAGGATGATTGCGAAAATGTACAAATTGACGGTTGACGGACTACACAAGAGTTACGGTACCCATGAAGTACTCAAGGGTGTTTCCCTGCAGGCCAAAACGGGCGATGTCATTAGCCTGATCGGCGCGAGCGGTTCGGGAAAGAGTACGTTCCTGCGCTGTATCAATTTTCTCGAAACACCCAACGACGGTGCCATGAGTTTGGATGGCAAACCAATTTGCATGGTTAAAAATCATGCTGGATTACGTGTGGCGGATGACCGCGAGCTGCAACGACTGCGTACCCGCTTGGCCATGGTCTTCCAGCATTTCAACCTGTGGGGACACATGACCGT
Source organism: Pseudomonas sp. 14P_5.3_Bac1 (assembly GCF_025466135.1). NCBI lineage: Bacteria > Pseudomonadati > Pseudomonadota > Gammaproteobacteria > Pseudomonadales > Pseudomonadaceae > Pseudomonas > Pseudomonas sp. 14P_5.3_Bac1. The sequence continues at coordinate 149,627 of NZ_JANLOF010000022.1, forward strand.
GTTGGAAAACATCACCATTGCCCCGCGTCGGGTGCTAGGCATCAGCAAAAAAGACGCAGAAGACCGTGCGCGGCGATACTTGGATAAAGTCGGCTTGCCTGCCCGTGTTGCCGATCAGTTCCCTGCATTTCTTTCCGGTGGTCAACAGCAGCGGGTAGCGATCGCCCGCGCCCTCGCCATGGAGCCCGAAGTCATGCTGTTCGACGAACCCACCTCGGCGCTTGACCCTGAGGTGGTGGGCGAGGTGCTCAAAGTCATCCAGGGGCTTGCTGAAGAGGGGCGCACCATGATCATGGTGACCCATGAAATGGGGTTTGCACGCAAAGTGTCGAACCAACTGCTGTTCCTTCATCAAGGACTGGTTGAAGAGCAGGGCGGACCTGAAATTCTGGATAACCCCAGAAGCGAGCGCCTGCAGCAGTTTCTGTCCAACGGGCTTAAGTGAAATGCTTTGGCTATGACCAGCGGAACAAAGAACCACGCGGCCCATGAGGGTTTGGGACGCATCGACGCGGCCATCGTCGACGTATTGCGCCGCAATGGGCGCATCACCTATAAAAAACTCGCCTCACTGGTGCACTTGAGCGAGAGCCCTTGTCAGCAACGCGTTCGCAAGCTGGAGAGGCTGGGCGTCATCCGCGGTTACGGGGCATTTATTGACGAGCGCAAGCTATTACCCGGTTTATCACTGGTGGTTCTAGTGACACTGGATGAGGGCAGGAGATGCAGCACGCAAAAGGTATTTGAGGCGCTTGTCAGTGCTTGCCCGCAAGTCATTGAGTGTCACTTGGTGAGTGGTGCGCTTGATTACTGCCTCCGAATACGCTGCCGGGATATGGAGCATTTCCGATCAATCACTGAATCATGGCTGGAGAGCACTGAACTGCACCTCGAGAAACTGGTGGCCTATCCACAGCTGGCCGTCATCAAGCCTTCATCGACGCACCTTGGTATCGAATAACAATTACAACACTTCACGCCTAGAGATAAACCATGATGATTGCGAACCTGAAGTTCAGTCATAAGGTATTGCTTGCAGCATCATTCGTTGTTGTCGCAGCGTTTTCGCTTTTTACGCTTTACAACGACTCGATTCAGCGCAAAACCATTCGCTCGAACCTTGAAAACCACCTAGAGGAAATGAGCAAGATCACGGCTGCAAGCGTTCAGTTCTGGCTCTCTGGGCGGGTACTTCTAATAGATCATGTTGCCCAGGAGGTTGCCAATGATCCCTCGTCGCAAAACATCACGCGGCTGCTGGAGCAGAGGTCGTTGCTATCGACGTTTACCTTCACTTATCTAGGCAGTCGTAACGGTAGTTTCGTCATCCGGCCAAAGGACGATCTACCTGCTGATTACGATCCTCGCACCCGGCCTTGGTATACCGACGCAATGGCTGCAGGAGGGACAACGCTGACTGAGCCTTACCTCGATGTGACGACAGGGCAACTGATGATGACCATTGCAACGCCGGTCAGTCAGGACGGCCAGCCGCTTGGAGTGGTAGGCGGGGATCTTACACTGGAGACGCTGGCGACCATTGTCAGCTCGCTCGACCTAGATGGAATTGGCTATGCCTTTCTGGTCAACGCAGATGGCAGGGTGTTGGTTCATCCAGAAAAAGAACGGGTGATGAAGCAATTGAGCGATATTTACCCCCTGAACACGCCATCACTTAGCTCCCATATCAGCGAGACGGAGCAGGACGGAAAACCTCAAATTTTGATGTTCTCGCCGATCAAGGGACTGCCTTCGGTGAACTGGTATATCGGTTTGTCCATCGACAAAAGCAAAGCTTATGCGGCACTTGATGATTTTCGCACTTCCGCCATTTTGTCGATGGTTATTGCCGTTGCGACCACGCTGCTTTTGCTGGGCTTGCTTATTCGCGTACTGATGCGGCCCCTGAGGTTGATAGGTACAACCATGCGGGATATCGCCCAGGGAGAGGGCGACCTTACCCGCCGCTTGAGTGCGCATTCGAAAGATGAGTTCGGAGAACTGGCCGCAGACTTCAACCTTTTCGTGGAACGTATTCAGCACTCAATACGTGAAGTGTCTTCTGCTACCGAGCATGTCAATGAAGTGGCCAGGCGTGTAACGCAGACCTCTAGTGCGTCAATGTCGAACTCGGACGACCAGGCCAATCGCACCAACAGTATTGCGGCCGCGATTAACGAACTCGGCGCGGCGGCCCAGGAAATCGCGCGTAACGCGGGTGACGCTTCCCTTCAGGCGTCGGATGCCCGGTGCCAGGCTGAAGATGGCCGCGAGGTGGTGACCCAAACGATAAATGCCATGGGCGCGCTCTCTGGGAAAATCCGCACGTCATGCAGCAACATAGAGGCGCTGAATGGTAAGACCGAAAATATCGGTCGAATTCTTGAAGTCATCAAGGGCATTTCCGAACAGACCAACCTGCTGGCACTCAATGCCGCGATCGAGGCCGCGCGGGCGGGTGAAGCCGGGCGTGGGTTTGCTGTTGTAGCTGACGAAGTTCGCAGCCTGGCTTACCGCACGCAGACGTCAGCCCAAGAGATCCATACAATGATTGCAGAGCTTCAGATGGGCGCACGTGAGGCGGTACTCACCATGAACGAAAGCGAGCGCTACAGTAAGGACGGCGTGATTATCGCCAACCAGGCCGGTGAGCGGCTGGGCAGCGTCAGTCAGCGCATCGGCGAGATTGACGGAATCAACCAGTCGGTGGCGACAGCAACTGAAGAGCAAACTTCGGTCATCGGTTCACTGAACATCGACATCACCGAGATCAAAAACCTCAACCAGGAAGGGGTGGAAAACCTGCAGGCCACACTGCTTGCTTGTGACGATCTTGAACGACAAGCCACACGACTCAAGCAGCTGGTGGATGGCTTTCGAACTTAGGCCATCCCTACAAGAGCAGGCATTGAATCACGCGCGCGAGAACAGCAGCTTAAAACCTGCTGCGCCAAAGACCAACGCAAGGGTGCCTTCAATCCATCGGCGCGCCCTGCGATAACCCCGAATCATCGGTGCCGTGGAGAAAACGATCGCATAACCGCAGAAAATAGAAATGCTCAACACGGCACAGCCAGCCAGGATGATCATAACTGTTACAGGTGTCGCTTGTGGTCCCAGGCCGAGCGTCATCGTGGCGATCCAACCCAGTAATGCCTTTGGGTTGGTCAGGTGCATAAGCAAGCCCCGCCGGTAGAGGCCAAAACCCGAGATAGGCGGTGCTGCGCCCAGCGCTTTCTCAATTTTCTCGTCAGGTGTCAGGGCAGAACGTCCCGCTTTCAGGGCTAGGAACAGCAAGTATGCTCCGCCGACGATCTTGAGCACGAAGAGTGCCTCTGCGAACTGAAGCAGAATGGCCGAGACGCCTGTGGCGGCCATCGATCCCCAAAAAAAAGAACCACTGATCACTCCGGCTGCAAGCATCAGCGCAGGTTTTCTGCCTTGGTGCATGGCAACGCCCATGATCCGCATATTGCTGGGCCCCGGGCTTGCCGCTCCAACAATGTAGGCGGTAAAAACGAGTAGAAGGTGGTGGAAATCAAATGACATCAGTCGACCCTCGAGCTGCTTGTAATAGCTCGCAGCTTAAGTGTTCATAAGCTATTCGTCATTGGGTTCTTTAGCTGAATTTTCTGGCTTATTTGATTCTCATCTCGTGGGACTGGATCGCGCTCAATGGGATGTTTTCCATCGCCAACTTCCTGTAGTCCTACGCCGAGTTTGCCCCTGCCAATCCCGTCATCAGCGTGTGATTTTTCGAGATTTGGGCTGCTAGACCTTAGACTGGGGGCATCCTTTTCGAACCATCCAAAGCATGCCCTCAGATATGCCCCCAATGTAGCAATACACTGGAGGTGGATGGATCTCCATGGTCCTTGAAAAGGCAGAAGTGATCGGATAAACAGCCCGCCATCCGGCCCCTAGAGACTCTCAGGGTCGCCAAAAAACATCTGAATCCGCGAGCGCAACCAGCGCTCTCCCGGATCGTTGTCCTGCGAGCCACGCCAGGCCATGTGCAATTCGAACGAGCGTACGGGCAACGGCGGGTCTTCTGCGCGCAAACCGCCTGCTGAGGTCAGCGCCTCGGCGGCGTAGTCCGGCACGGTGGCCAGGATATCGGTGCCGGCCAGCAATGTGCCCAGGCCGTTGAACTGCGGCACGGCTAGGACCACGTGGCGTTTGCGGTCGAGTTTTTCCAGCTCTTCATCAATAAACCCGCTCAGGTCGCCGGCGAATGACACCAGGGCGTGGGGGCGGGCGCAGAAATCATCCAGGCTCAGCGAGCCGGGCACGCTGTCGGCGCGCAGCAGTTTCGGCAGGCTGCGGCGCAGAACCTTGCGCTTGGCGTTGGCCGGCAGGTCGGCGGTGTAGCTTACGCCGATGGAAATTTCGCCGGAGGCCAGCAGACCCGGCATCAAGATGTAATTGACCCGGCGCACCACCAGCACGATGCCCGGCGCTTCGGCGCGCAGGCGTTTGAGCAGTTGGGGGAGCAGGGCGAATTCGACATCGTCCGACAAACCGATGCGGAACACGGCCGTGCTGGTGGCCGGGTCGAACTCGGCGGCGCGGCTCACGGCGGTGGAAATCGAGTCCAGGGCCGGGGAGAGCAGGGCGAAAATCTCTACAGCGCGGGCGGACGGCTCCATGCTGCGCCCGGTGCGCACAAACAGCGGGTCATCGAACAGTCCGCGCAGGCGCGACAACGCCGCACTGATGGCCGGCTGGCCAAGGAACAACTTCTCGGCGGCACGGGTCACACTGCGCTCATGCATCAAGGTTTCGAATACGATCAAGAGGTTAAGGTCGACACGACGCAGGTCGTTACGGTTCATCTTGTGTCCTGGAAGAGTCAGCGAGCTTGACGAGAGCGGCCACATGTAAACAATGACCGGCATGAATCTTACGGGGAAAGGCTGGTACTCTGCACCGGCTAATTGAGTTTTCCTACAAGATCTGGGGTCCATTCCTCAGTTGCGGAATCAATGGCAGGCATGTCGACTATTAACGGCGACCGGTGGTCTTACCTGGAAAGCCCAGATAGAGTTCATGGCATTAGAGGTTACTTTGACGAGGTTTGCGATGTCCCGCACGATCCGTTTTCACAAGTTTGGTCCGGCCGAGGTGCTCAAGTGCGAAGAGCATGTAGCCGCGCTGCCCGCACCGGGCGAAGTGCAGGTGCGTGTCGACGCGATTGGCATCAGCTGGTATGACATTTTGTGGCGCCAGAACCTGGCGTCTTCCCATGCACGTCTGCCTTCGGGCCTTGGCCACGAGATGGCCGGGGTGGTTGTAGCCCTCGGCGACGGCGTGGATGACTTGGCGGTGGGCGATAAAGTGGCCAGTTTTCCGGCCGAGAGCCCCAATGATTACCCGGTGTATGGCGAACAGATCGTCCTGCCCCGTTCGGCCTTGACCCGTTATCCGGACGTGTTGAGCCCGATTGAAGCCAGCGTGCACTACACGCCGCTGTTGATTGCCTACTTTGCCTATGTGGACCTGGCGCGGGTCAAGCCCGGCCAGTTTGCCCTGGTGACCGACGCCAGCCACTGCGCCGGCCCCTCGTTCGTACAACTGGGTAAAGCCCTGGGTGTGCGGGTGATTGCCGCGACCAAAGACAGCGCGGAGCGTGAGTACCTGCTGTCCCTCGGGGCAGAAAAGGTGATTGTCACCGAAGAACAGGACTTGCTCATGCAGGTCAACAAGTTCACCGACAACCGCGGCGTCGACGTGGTGTTCGATGGCTTGGGCGGCCCACAGATGTCGTTGCTCGGTGACGTACTGGCACCGCGTGGCAGCCTGGTGCTGTATGGCCTGCAAGGCGGCAACCAGACACCGTTTCCGGCGTGCGCAGCGTTTCAGAAGAACATTCAGTTCTTTGTGCATTGCATCGGCAACTTCACCGGCAAGCCGGAGCTGGGCATCATTCAGGACCAGGTGGCCTTGCAGCGTGCGCTGCGTGATATCAACCAACTGACGGCCGACCGCGTACTGGTGCCGTTGAAAACGACGGTGTTTCCGTTCAATCAGTTCGTGGAAGCGCACCGCTATATGGACGAATGCCCGTGTCGCGAACGCGTTGCGTTGCAGGTTGAAGCTGTTTGAGGTGTAGGAATATTCGCAAATGAGTCATCCGAGCCCTGGGCGTATGAGACAAATGCGCCATTTAGCAGGGCTTAACCCGCGCGTTGCATGAAAGGCGCGAGCGTCTGTCGGTCCTGTAAACGATACCTTTGCCCCTGCCGCCGCCCTGATTTTCAGCGCGGCGTCTTTGTGTGCGCGCTATTTACGCGGCAACGGATAATTATCTGAACTGGTTTTCGACCGGCTTCTGTATCTGTTAATCATTATTCCAGTCCTGATAATTGAGTCTTCACGTTCAACTCAAGGACCGAGTAATGATTGATACTCTGATACCCCAGCAGGCAGTGCCTGCAACTACCCACGATAATGCAGCAACTGCCTGGACCCGAGGATGCGGGTACTTTCCAGGCGAACCTCAATCGATAAACCAGCGGAGGTCAAAGTTAGAAGATTTTTATGTGTCAGATTCATCTTCTAGTTCAAGGATAAATGAGTGTAGGGGGCCGTCGGAGCATTCCTAGGATTGCCGCATTGACGGCCTGGACGCCTCACGCACGGCCTGTTGGCGCAATGGATGCTCCAACGGTGCGCCGGTGCATATTCCATGTCGATTAATTGCAGAGTGCTAGTGTTTATTTATCGCGAACACGGTAGCGCGGGCACCCCTTCTTACAGATGCAATAGACCGGGCAGTGCGTCTCGGTAGTTGCTTGAAACTGATATTTCAACTCAGGTAGTAGAGCTATGAGCGCTATTCACGAACAAGCTATGAATTATGTTTACCAGCAAGTACTGCAACGGCTCATCGGGCACTTCAATCGTGCAGAACGTACAGCACTTCAATTGTTGATACAGCGGATTGTCGTTGCCGCTGGCGGTATGGAGCAGGTGGGCGATTACAAGGTGCTGGTGGCCCATGGCGGCGGTGAAGTGAGCAGCTACACCCTGGCGCTGTTGCGTGCCGCGCAATTGAGCATCGCCGGCCGTGCCCCCAGGACGTTCCAACTGCGGGTGGCCACCTTGCGTCACAGCGGCATGACCCAAGGCACGCTCGACACGCTTCACCGCGGCTACAGCCAGTTGTTTTTTCACGACGACCCACGGGTTGAACTGCTGATGGTGGAAAATCACCAGGTGCTGCCTTTCAACCACCAGCGCCCGGCCTCCGCCACTGGGCGGGAGGCCAGCCAGCGCAACATGCTGATGATGGGGCATCTGTCCTCCGGTGACGTTCGCGCAACACTGTGCAACGAGACCTATCTGGCCCTGGGCGACTTCTACCAGCGCGTCACCGCCTGGGACGGTGGCGTGCATGCATTGGTCAGCGGCGATTGCGCGCGCAAGCAGGGCCAGTTGCTCGCCTGGCTGAAAAAGACCGCCCAGGCCGCAGGCGTTCAGGTTCCTGCGGGCAGGCCCGCGACGCTCAATGGGCTGTTCGCGCGCATGGATCAGTGGAGTGACGACATTTATCGCGACTTGTACGGTGAGCACTATGTGGCGAAGAGCGACACCAGCCCGGGTGGCCACCGCCACCTCGCGTACATCGGTATCGCCGACCTGCTGGATGGCATTGACCGCGGTTGCGCGCCGTTGCTGACCGAGTTCATGGCCTATAACCCGGACCCATTGGGCTTTCATCTGAGTCATCCGACCTTTGCCAACCCAATGTTGATGGCGCACCTGCGCGGCCTGCAGGCCGAGAGCCTGAGGGCGCTGGATTACGAAGCGGGCGTCGAAGGGTTCATGCTGCAGGCAGCGAATTACCTACGTCGTCGACAGGTGTGCGAAGCATTGATCACCCAAACGGTCAGCCGCGAAGGACGCGCCGTGTCGGCCCAGCACGCCCAGCGGTTTTTTGGCCTGGATGAGGGCCAGTTGATCTGTCTGCTGTTTTCGCCCTTTATCCACCACGGTGAGCGGCTGGAAGGTTATTTGCGCCAGTGCCACTCGGGCATGCTGGTGGCGCTGCCGGAACTGCACAAAGTGCTGCAGGGCAAGCCCGCTGCCGAGATGCTGCAGCAATGGGTCACCGACGCCAGCGGGCTGCCGCTGCCGTTGCTCCAGCATCTGTACCGCAAGCGGCCAATGCCGGGCGGCCCCGGCAGTACCGCTCGTGGTTGCCGTCAGGAACGGTCGACGGCCACTGCCGACATGGCCTTGCAGCTGTCCGGGCGATGACCCTGCGTGGCGTGCGGCAGGCGGATTTCGCCTATCAGGCGGTGTATCGCTACATGATCAACCTGATTGACGAGGTCAGCAGCGATAGCCGGGTGAAGCTGCCGTCTCTGCGCCAGTTATCCCAACGCCTGAACGTGTCCATCTCCACCATCCAGTACGCTTACTCGCTGCTGGAGAAAGAGGGAAGGGTGTACTCAGTGGCCAAGTCAGGCTATTACGCCTGGCCGCTTGCCGGCAGTGCCTCGACGTGGCCAAGCGGGGATTTGCTCGAGCGCCTCTATGTGGCCGCGCGACGCCCGGGCATGGTCGTGCTCAGTGGCGATGAGCCTGCCTTGTTGGCGTCGCTGGACGGCACACTGTTGCGCCTGGAGCGGGAGCTGGTGCGCCAGTACCCGCACCACTTGCAGCCCTGGTCCCAGCCATGTGGGGTGTGGGAGCTGCGCGCAGCGCTGGCGGCGCGTTACACGTCGTCGCCGACGCGCTGCTGGCACGCCGACGACGTGTATATCGGTGCCGACCTGCGCGGGGTGCTTGATATCCTCATCGAGGTGCTTGGCCTGCCCGGTTCTACGGTAATTATCGAGTCGCCCTGCGACTGGCTGATCCTGCGCCTGCTGCAGGATGCCGGCATCCGCCTGCTCGAATTGCCCTGGGCGCACGACGGCAGCCTCGACCTGGTGTCGCTTGAAGGCCTGCTGCGCGACGAGCGTGTGAGCCTGGTGCTGCTGTCATCGACGGTCAGCCAGCCCTCCGGCGTGGCGATGGCGTTGCGCGATCGCCTCAAGGTGGCGCAATTGCTCGACCAGCATGGGTGCTGGCTGTTGGAGAACGACACGTGCGGGGAATTGAGTTTCAAACCACCCCACACGGCCTTGCGCGATCTGGTGAACCCGGAGCGGCTGATGGTGTTTTCCTCCTTCGAGAAAATTCTCGGCCCAGAAGCGCCGTATGGCTACGTGCTGTCCCGGCACATGAGCAGCCAGTTGCAGCGCCAGTTTCTGCTGCGTTCGTTCCGGTTGTCGTCAATTCGTCAACGCGCGATTGCCCGCCTGTATCAGAGCGGGCAGATTGATCAGCACCTGCGCACCCTGCGTCAGTTGCTGCGCGAGCAAGCCGGGGCAATGAGCCAGCTGCTCGAGCAGCATTTGGGCGATCAAGTGACTTATCGGATGCCCGCCGGCGGCGCGACCTTCTGGTTGGGTTCGACCCAGGCGGTGGATATGCGCCAGGTGTTCCAGTATTTGCTGGCCCGGCAGGTGGTGGTGGCGCCCGGCGAGTTGTTCAGTGTCGGCGGCCTGCACCATCAGCACATGCGTTTGAGCCATACCTTTCATGGGCAGCCCAACCTGGAAGTTGCGCTGGCGGCACTGGCTGATGCCCTGCGGCAGGCACAAACAGGCTAGATGCGTGAAATTTCTCTGAGTTTTGTAGGATCGATACCGTCGCGTAGTAGTCCAACTCTCAGTAAACTGTCGTTTTTTCCAAATCCTTCTTTTCGAGGTTCATGCATGACTATCAGTCCTTTTGCGGGCAAGCCGGCGCCAGCTCAGTTGCTGGTGGATATCCCGCGACTGGTCACGGCCTACTACACAGGCCAGCCTGATGCAGCGATCTCCACCCAGCGCGTGGCTTTTGGTACCTCCGGCCACCGCGGCAGCTCGTTTGAGCTGAGCTTCAACGAGTGGCACGTGCTCGCCATCAGCCAGGCCATCTGCCTGTATCGCGAAGCCCAAGGTATCAATGGTCCTTTGTTCGTCGGCCTGGATACTCATGCGCTGTCGACACCGGCCGGTGCCAGTGCGCTGGAAGTCCTGGCGGCCAATGGCGTGCACGTAATGCTGGCCGAGGGCGATGAATACACGCCGACCCCGGCAATTTCCCACGCCATCATCTGCTATAACCGCGGCCGCACCACGGGCCTGGCCGACGGCATCGTGATCACGCCGTCGCACAACCCGCCGCAAAGCGGCGGCTACAAGTACAATCCGCCCAATGGCGGCCCAGCCGATACTCACGTCACCAAGTGGATCGAAGCCAAGGCCAACGAACTGCTGGCCAACAAACTCGCCGGGGTCAAGCGCATCACCCACGCCCAGGCGCTCAAGGCCGATACCACGCACCGCCACGATTACCTCAACAGCTACGTGGCCGACCTGGTCAACGTGATCGACATGGACGCCATCCGCAGCGCCGATTTGCGCCTGGGCGTCGATCCGCTGGGCGGCGCAGGGGTGCGCTACTGGTCGGCGATTGCCGAGCACTACCGCTTGAACCTGGACGTGGTGAACACTGAAGTCGATTCCACCTTCCGCTTCATGAGCGTCGACTGGGACGGCCAGATCCGTATGGACCCGTCCTCCAGCTATGCGATGCAAGGCTTGATCGGCCTCAAGGAGCGGTTCGACGTGGCCTTCGCGTGCGACCCGGACCACGATCGCCACGGCATCGTCACGCCGTCCGGCGGCCTGCTGGCGCCGAACAATTATCTGGCCGTCTCTATCGATTACCTGTTCCAGAACCGCCCGGACTGGCGCGCCGATGCCGCCGTGGGCAAGACCGTGGTCAGCAGTGGCTTGATCGACCGCGTGGCCGCGCGTATTGGCCGTCGTCTGTACGAAGTGCCCGTAGGCTTCAAATGGTTTGCCGATGGCCTGTTTGAAGGCTCCCTGGGTTTTGGCGGCGAAGAGAGCGCCGGTGCCTCGTTCCTGCGCAAGGACGGCACGGTGTGGAGCACCGACAAGGATGGCTTGATTCCGGCCCTGCTGGCGGCGGAAATGACCTCGCGCAAAGGCCAGGACCCAAGCCAGATCTACCGTGGCCTGACCGACGCACTGGGCGAGCCCTTCGCGATCCGCGTCGACGCCAAGGCCACCCCGGCGCAGAAAGCCTTGCTGGGCAAGCTGTCGCCGGAACAGGTCACGTCCACGCAATTGGCCGGCGAAAGCATCCAGCAGATCCTCAGCCATGCACCGGGCAATAACCAGGCGATTGGCGGTTTGAAGGTGATGACCGAAAACGGCTGGTTTGCCGCGCGCCCATCGGGCACCGAGGACATCTACAAGATCTACGCCGAGAGCTTTGTGGGCGAGGATCACCTCAAGCAACTGGTGGAAGAAGCGCAGGTGCTGGTCGACGGGGCAATCAGCCAGTAATCACGCCATACCGGATGTAGGAGGGGTTGTTCCCTCCCACATTTTCAGGTTAACGAACGTCACTTCAAGCCAGATCGACCAGCACGATCTCGCTGTCCTCAATCGCCGTCACCCGCAACAGTTGCTCATCCTCAACCGCCACGCCGTCTCGAGCTTGCGCACGCAAGCCATTGACTTCAATCACGCCCGTCGCCGGCACCAGGTACGCGCGGCGCCCGCTGTCCAGCCGATACTCGGCACTTTCGCCCGCTTTCAGGTTGGCCGCCACCAGGCGTGCATCAGCGCGGATGCGCAGGCTTTCGCTGTCACCGGCCTTGCCGCTGGCCAGGGTCACAAAGCCCTCGCGATCCCCTTGGGGAAAGGGTTTGGCGCCCCATGAAGGCGGCAAGCCGGCTTCGTTTGGAATAATCCAGATCTGGAAAATCTTGGTCGGCGTGGCCTCCAGGTTGTATTCGCTGTGGGCGATCCCGGTGCCGGCACTCATCACCTGCACATCGCCGGCCTCGGTACTGCCCTTGTTGCCCAGGTTGTCGGCGTGGCTGATGGCGCCTTCGCGCACGTAGGTGATGATTTCCATGTCGCGGTGCGGGTGCTGCGGGAAACCAGTGCCCGGCGCGATAATGTCGTCGTTCCATACCCGCAGGTTGCCCCAGTGCATGCGCTTGGGGTCGTGGTATTGGGCGAATGAAAAGTGGTGATGGGCGTCAAGCCAGCCATGATGGGCGCCGCCCAGCGTGTTGAAAGGTCGAAGTTCGAGCATGAGGGTCTCCTGTTGATGGAGGCCATGATCCGCCAGTGCATGATCGATAAAAAGCGTAAAAATTGCCGTATTCTCATCTAATTATTCGATTGGTTGCAGGCGTTTCAACTTTCACTTCATCGCCTAACTGCATGACGTCAAAGCAATTGGCTGGAACTGAGCGCCGATTCCGGCGACCATGGCGCCTTCGCCAAAACCAACCTCATCGCTGGAGTCCGCGTGCCGCAACAAACGCCTGATTTGCCCCCTGAGCTTCGACCTCTGGCAGAAATGCCGCTGCTGAAACGGCTGGCCGCCCGCTTGTTTGGCCACGGCCTGACGCGTTTACGTGCGCAGCATCGGTTTTCCTGGCTGCACGGCCAGGCTGACGGATTTCGCAGCGGGCACGAAGCCGGTGTGGAATATGGCTATCGCGAAGGCAAGGCTGACGGAATAGAAGAGGGCCGTCAGGTATTGCTGATCCGTGACTTCCGTCCCGATGAGCACAAGGCGCCAGGTGTGGATGACAGCCTGTTCGACGACTGGCGGCTGCCGCTCAGCGCCGACGTGAAGAAGCGCATGAAGGCGGATGTGGCGCGTTTACTGCCGGCCCATGCACAGCCGAGCAGTGCGCAATGGAAAATGATCTTCAGCGACACGCCTTCGACGTCGGTGATCGCCGGTGCCGGTGCTGGTAAGTCCACCTCTCTGGTGCTGCGGATCCTGTTGCTCACCCATTATCTGGGCTTTGAACTGAGCTCGATGACCGTGGTGACCTTCACCCGCGAATCACGCAAGGACTTCATCAACAAGCTCATGGAAATTCTCAGCCTGTGGGGCCAACCCCTTGGCAGCAAAGAAGCCCAGGCCGTGGTGCGTACCTTCCACTCACGCATCCTGCCGATGGTACGCAGCTTGCCTGGCTTTGAACGGCTGCAGGCGTTCGAGAACCTCAGCAGTGGTGTCGAGGACGCGGACAGCAACCCATTCGACCTGCGCATCGGCGATGCCCAACGCCAACAGATGAATGCCTGCTACCACCAGCTGCACGGCCGGCACGAGCGTTTCCGTGAGCTGATTGCACCCTTGGCCCGTCATGGCCTGCAGCTCAAGGAGCTGGAGCGTGATCATCCGGATGTGCAAAAGCGTATCGCCGTGACCGAGCTGGCCGCCAAGCGTGATGAAGAACTTTGCGATGTCATCGAAGACCTGTGGTTTCGTGCGGGCGCCTGGCCGATCAAGGGCATTGAGCCGAGCCGTCAGACCTTTGAGATCAATGGCGCGCAGTTTCACTGTCACGGCTATATTCCGCAGCTGGACGCCTGGGTGATGCTGGGCTTCGATTCACGCGAAAACGCTCAGATCAGTCGGCCGAATTCGAAGCTTTCGGTGCGCGCCGAGTGGGCAGTAAAGCGCACACTGTTTCAAGCTTTCTGTCGTAAGCCTATGATTTGGCTAGATAGTTATGAATCTTCCAAGCGTCTATTAAGCAGCTTGGCCGGCGATGCTGCCGCAGGGCCGGGCTTCGATTACAAGGTCAAAGGTGAACTCGCCTCGGCGCCACTGCTGGACAGCTTTGTCATGGCTGCCGGGTTCGTTGAGAACCTCGGCCTGGACGTGCCGACTGCCGTGGGCCAGATGAGCTTTGCCAAGGACGATCCCGACCGGTTGTTTTTTGAAGCCCTGAGCATCTTCTGGAAAGCCCTGGAAGATCACCTGCTCGACCAATCGCCGCCGATCATGACCTACAACCGGATGTTTTCGTTGTTCGGCGAAAATACCCCGGAAAATCTCAAGCTGCTCAGCGATCCGTTGCTACGGCCGATGTCGCACTTGATGATCGACGAGTTTCAGGACGTGTCACCGCAGATCGTGTCGTGGATTCGCGCCAGTCTGCGGGAAATCCGCGCTCGCGGCCCGGCGATGCATGTGGGCCGCGGCGCTCAGCGTTCATCCTTGCTGTGTGTGGGCGATGACTGGCAGTCGATTTATGGCTGGCGCGGCAGTTCGCCCCAATACTTCATGGCGTTCAACACCGAATTCCCGTCGCCGAGCACCACCCGCGTGATGCTGAGTGAGAACTACCGCAGCCACCAGCACATCATCGACGCCGCCGAGCATATTGTGCGCGCCGCCCCGGCAATCCCCGGCAAAAAAGCCAAGGCCAGTGGCGAGCCCAAGGCGTTGGTGCCCGTGACGGTGCTTGAGCGCGACGACGCTGCGTTGGCTCGGCAGTTGCTGACGCACTACCAAAGAGGCGAATCGGTGTTAATGCTTTATCGAAAAAGTATCGATAAGTTATTGATTCAAGAGCATATTCAGTCTGTAGTTAATGCTGATTCTAGCTTGCCGTTACCGGACCGCAGGCTGAGACAGCTGACTTATCACAGCGCCAAAGGGCTACAGGCCGATGCGGTATTTCTGCTGGGTGATTGTCAGCATGTGACCAGCTCGCCCTACAAGAATCAGGTCTACCGCATGGCTGGCCTGGGCAAGGACGGTGACAGCGAGCCGTATGACGCTGCCCAAAAAGACGAAGTGCTGCGCCTGGCCTATGTCGGTATCACCCGAGCGGTAAGCCATTGCTATTGGTACGTGGAAAAACCGGAGGGCCAGGGCGTGAATGTGCCCAGGGCTTCGGAACGGGTAGATGGCAAGAAAGCGTTTTTTGACGATCACCGTGGCCAGTGAGTGCAACGTGATGTGGGAAGGCGCCAGCCGTTCCCACATGAGCTATACGTCGCCTGATAACCTGAGGTCAGGCCCGCAGGGACAGCGGCGGCACAAAACACTCCAGCTCAGCTTCGACGGCTTCGATGATGCGCTCTACATCGGCGGCATTCATCACGGTGGCACAGGGAATGCCGGCAATCGCGATCAACGTTTCGCCGCTGCTGCGATCAAACAGGCGGGCGACCATGCTGCCGGGGGCGTCCATGCTGCCCTCAAACCCCATCGGATGAAAATGCCAGCGCATCAGCTGGCAAGCGTTGGGAAATGTCACTTTATTCATGTTGCCCACCTTCTTCATTGAGCGCTTCCTTTAGCTCGCGGCAGGGGCCATGACCGTCACTGGTCAGGGCATCGAAGAAGTTCAAAATAGCACCCGTTCGCAAGCGCAAGGTGACTTTTTTAGGCCCGTTGGGCAGTTCTTTTTCAATACCTTGATGTGGGTCATCTCCTACTACAAACTAGGCAAAAGGCCATTATTCAGAAGCGCCAATTGACCATTGAAGGCTGCCCTGAAATTCGGCACTCTCCAGGGTTTACCCGCAACCGAGCCGCCCATGCCGCAGACCGCTCCGGACGATGATTGCCAACACACCCAAGCCACGGGCGATCTGGTGCTGCGTCACCACCTGTGCTGGCGCCATCGCGATCTGGATGGCGTGATGTCCTATTACCATCCGGACATCCAGTACCACGACTTCTTCCAGAACCGCGTCATCGGCTACACCGAACTGCGTGAATACCTGCAAGCCAGCATGCCGCGCGGCGCCGATGAAGCCATTGAGCACACCGACCGCATTCGTGCCGACGGCGACACCGCGTTCATCCAGTACCGCATCACCTTGCGGGGCGGCCAGGGCCTGGTGTCGTTTCGCACCAGCGAGGCCATCACTGTGCGTGACGGGCTGATCTGGCGGGTCAACGAATACGCGTCACTGGTGCACGAACAGCCGACCCAGGCCATGCGCCCCACGGTCAGCCGCCTGGGTTTGTCGCCCCAGCAATTGGGGCACATGGCCAATGACCTGCAACACTATTTCGAACTCAAGCAGCCCTACCTGGATCCGGAACTGGACCTGCAACGGGTTGCCAAGGAATGCGGCTACAGTCGCAATCAAATTTCCTACCTGTTGAACCAGGTGCTGGGGCAGAGCTTCTGCCGCTACGTCAACCAGGCCCGGCTTCAACACTTGCTGGCCGCGCTGGATAACGCCGTACCGCCGATAAAGGTCGATGACCTGGCGTTCGCCGCCGGTTTCAATTCACTGTCGGCGTTCTACAGTGCCTTTCGCCAGCACACCGGCCAGTCGCCCAAGGCCTACGTCAAACAAATTTCTCTGCGTGCACGCGCGCAAGACAGCCCATAACAGCGCGCTCTAGGATCCAGCCTATCGAAACGAGGTAGGGGAGCTTGGCATGCCGGCATGGCGCAATATCAGTTTATGGATGGACCAGTTGGACGACCCGCTGCTGGCGCGGCCGGCCTTGGAGCATGACCTGGACGTCAACGTGGCCATCATCGGTGCCGGCTACACAGGCCTGTGGACGGCCTATTACCTGAAACGCCAGGCACCCGAGCTGAAAATTGCAATTATCGAAGCCCAAACCGCAGGTTTTGGCGCCTCAGGCCGCAACGGCGGCTGGCTGATGGGCAATTTGCTCGGCGAAGATCGCCTGCTCGCCGGGCTTGACCCGCAACAACGCCGCGCCTCCTTTGACCTGCTGCACGGCATTCCCGATGAAGTGGCGCGAGTGCTGGCCCGTGAGGGCATCGACTGTGACTACCGCAAGGGCGGCGCGCTGTACTGCGCCGCGCGCTACCCCGAGCAGGAAGGCAGCCTGCGCCGCTACCTCGAAAAACTCTACGCCCAAGGCCTGACAGCAGACGATTACCGCTGGCTGAGCCCGCAACAGCTGGCCGAACAGATCCGTATCGCCAAACCCTATGGCGGCATCTACGCGCCGCATGTGGCGACGATCAACCCGGCCAAACTGGTGCGTGGCCTGGCGCGCGTCGTGGAGAGCATGGGCGTCACCCTCTACGAAAACAGCCCGGTCACCCATTGGCAGTCCGGCAGCCTGCGCACCGCCAAGGCGGGTGTGCGGGCCGCTTGGGTGGTGCCGGCGGTGGAGGGCTATGCCACCACGCTGCCGCCGCTGGGTCGCTATCAATTGCCGGTTCAAAGCCTGATTGTCGCCACCGAGCCGCTGCCCGCCAGCACCTGGGATGAAATCGGCTTGAGCCACGGCCAGGCATTCGGCGAAAGCAGCCGCCAGGTCACGTACGGCCAGCGTTCGGCCGACAATCGCCTGGTGTTCGGCGCGCGGGGCGGCTATCAGTTCGCCGGTAAATTGCGCCACAACTTCGACCTGACCGACAGCGAAGTGGAACTGCGTCGCTACCTGTTTGGCGAACTTTTCCCACAGCTGAAGAAGGTTCGGATTACCCACTCGTGGGGCGGCAACCTCGGCATGTCACGCAACTTCCGACCGCACATGGTGTGTGACCACAAGACCGGCATCGCGCTGTCCGGTGGTTACGGCGGGGAGGGCGTAGGCGCCAGCAACCTGGGTGGCCGCACCCTGGCTGACTTGATCCTGGGCCTTGATACGCCGCTGACCACCCAGCCCTGGGTGATTCGCGAACGTGGCCTGGACGCGCTCAAGGCCTGGGAGCCCGAGCCGTGCCGCTGGCTGGGCTACAACGCGATCATTCGCAGTTTTGTCCATGAAGACCAGGTATTGGCCAACCCCAATACCGCGCCTTGGCGCCGCAAGTTGGCGACCGGCGTGGCCGGGTTCATGGAAGGTTTCATGCACTAAGACGTTTCACTCACACGGGAAAACCCATGAGCATCACTCACTTCAAAGACACGCTGAATGCCCACTTGCCGGACTCCTCATCGGTGGCCGTGCCCTTGGGCGAACCCATCGCCGTGGCCTCCACCTTGAGTGTGGAACGCAGCGACGGCGTCGAAACCGGCATCTGGGCGTGCACGCCAGGGCGCTGGCGTCGGCAGATCAAGTCCCAGGAGTTTTGCCACTTTATCCAGGGCCGCTGCACCTTCACGCCCGATAACGGTGAAGTCGTCCACATACAAGCCGGTGATGCACTGATGTTGCCGGCCAACAGCACCGGAGTCTGGGATATCCAGGAAACCGTGCGCAAGACCTATGTATTGATTCTGTAACGCTTTGATCCTTGATCGCCTGCCATAAAAACAGCCCTAAAACCGCCAGGAAATCGAACCATGAAAGCCATTGCCCTGTTGCCCTTGATGTTGGTGGCCACTATCAGCCAGGCCGCCGAGACGGTGAAGATCTACAACTGGTCGGACTACATCGCGCCGGATACCACCAAGCACTTCCAGCAAGAAACCGGCATCGGTTTCACTTACGACGTGTACGACAGCAACGAAACCCTCGACGGCAAGTTGATGACCGGCAAATCCGGGTATGACGTGGTGTTTCCGTCCAACCACTTCATGGCCCGGCAAATCCAGGGCGGCGCCCTCAAAAAGCTCGACAAGAGCCAGTTGCCGAACTGGAAAAACCTCAACCCGGTGCTGCTCAAGGCCCTGGAAAACAACGACCCGGGCAACCAGCACGGCTTCCCGTACCTGTGGGGCAGCACGGGCATCGGCTACAACATCGACAAGGTCAAGGCCGTGCTGGGCGACAACGCCCCGGTGGATTCCTGGGACCTGATCTTCAAGCCGGAGAATATGGCCAAGCTGCAAAAATGCGGCGTGGCGATCCTCGACAACGGCCCGGAACTGCTGCCGGCGGCGCTTAACTACCTGGGCCTGCCGCACCACAGCAAAAAGCCCGAGGACTACAAGAAGGCTGAAGACCTGCTGATGAAAGTGCGGCCGTACGTGGCGTACTTCCACTCATCGAAGTACACCGCTGACCTGGCCAATGGCGACATCTGCGTGGCCGTCGGCTTCTCCGGCGACATCCTGCAAGCCGAAAGCCGCGCCAAGGAAGCCAAGAACGGCGTGAACATCGGCTACAACATTCCCAAAGAAGGCGCCGCCATCTGGTTCGACATGGTCGCCATGCCGGCCGACGCGCCTGACGAAAAGGCCGGCTATGCGTTCATGAACTACCTGCTGCGCCCGGAAGTGATGGCCAGCATCACCAACTACGTGCACTACGCCAACGGCAACGCCGCCGCCGACAGCCTGGTGGACCCGGCGATCAAAGCCGACACCAAGGTGTACCCGAGCCCGGAAATGATGGGCAAGCTGTTTGCACTCGAAGCCATGCCGCTGAACATCGACCGGGTTCGTACGCGGGTGTGGAACACCATTCGTACCGGGCGATAGGCTTAGCTGCTGTGGCGAGGCCCTGTTGTGAAAAACGGGCTTCCCGTGTCGAGCGGGCCTGTTGTGGTGAGCGGGCTTGCCCCGCGTTGGGCTGCGAAGCGGCCCCAAAACCTGCCGCTGAGGACTGCCTGATACACCGCATTCATCCCAACTGGGGCCGCTTCGCGCCCCAACGCGGGGCAAGCCCGCTCGCCACAGCAAGCCTGCCCACCACAGTAACCCTGCCAGCCACAACAACCCGGCTCATCACAACCGCGCATGCAGTCAGGGGTTTTCCAAATCGTGCCCCAGCGACTGGATAAACAGCGAAAACAGCTCCGGCTGTGACGAGATATCCAGCTTTGCGTACAGGTGTCGCCGGTGCACCTTCACGGTGTCCGGCGAGATCTTCAGGCGTTCGGCCATGGCCTTGGACGAGAACCCGCGCAGCACCAGGCGTGCCACTTCCAGCTCCCGCTCCGAGAGCACACCACTGCCGAAATGGCTCAGCGCATCCCGGATCTGGCTGTCCATCGCCGGCGCGCGTTGGGTACTTTGCTGCCAATGCTGGTGCATCAACGGCAACACCCAGGCTGCCAGCATCGTCATCAACCCGGTTTCCTCAACGCTGAACCGCCGCTGCATGCCCAGCGATAACGACAAGGTCCCTGTACCCGGCACTTGCAGGATGAACTGCACCTCGTCTTCCAGCACGTTGTCGTGAAAGTAGTTGAGGAAGTATTCACTCTGGCGGAAATGATCCGGCGCGACTTCCTCCAGGCGATACACACCACTGGCATAACCCTCGCGGCAGGCCTGGTAAAACGGGTCGAGCAAGTACAGGCCATTGAGGTACACCAGCATCGACGCCGGTTTACTGCTGGGCTGGGCGTCGTATTCTTCCAGGGCCTGGGGCGGGCCGTCGGCAGGATAGAAAATCGCCAGCGCGTTATCGAACGGCAGGCATTGGTGCAGCAACAGTACCAGTTGCTTCCAGAACCGCTCGGTGCCGATATGCGCGACGGTGCGGCCCAGGCCTGCGTGCATGCCGACCTCTCTGAACAGGCTCATCTCACAGGCTCCCACCCTCAAAATATCGGCCAAGGGTTCGGCTTTTAGCGCGTACCGTCAAGGGGAGTACGCCAATAGGGGAATTGGCCTGCCTACACGCAGCGTTTACTTTCTCGACCATCCAGTGGGAAACATATCCCGCAAACGCCAGACCTTTCGTTTCTGCCTCACATCAAAAACAACGACAGAGGATAACGATATGAGTGCTTCCCCCGCGCCAGACGGCGTTCTCAAACCCACGCTGAGCGTGTTCGATGTGGTCGCCATCACCGTTTCTGCGGTGACGCCGGCCAGTTCCGTGTTTGTGATTGCCCCGTTTGCCATCCAGCAAGCGGGCAGTGGTGTGTTCCTGGCGTTTGTGATGGCCGGCTTGCTCGCCTTGATGTTCGCCTTCTGCTACGCGGAGCTGGGCCGCGCGCACAACAGTGCCGGTGGCGAATACGTCTACGCCAAGCGGGTGTTTGGCGGCATGGCCGGCTACGCGACCTTCCTGACCGTGCTGGTGATGCTGCTGTTTATCCCACCGGTGTTGGCCACTGGCGCGGCGACCTACCTGAACAATGCTCTGGGCACGCAGTTCGATTCGCAAACCGTCGCCCTGGTCATCGTGGTGTGCAGCTACGCGCTGGGCATCCTCAATATCAAGCTCAACGCCTGGATCACCGGCACCTGCCTGCTGCTGGAAATCGCCGCGTTGCTGGTGATTGTGTGCATCGGCTTCGGCAACCCGGTGCAGCCGGCCAGCGTGTTGTTCCAGCCGCAAATCGTCGAAAACGGCGTGCTGCACCTGGCGCCGTGGGGCTTGGTGATCGGCGCGGTCGGTATCGGCTTGTTTTCGTACAACGGTTACGGCCCCGCCGTGTTGTTGGCTGAAGACATGAAGTGTGGCGGCAAAGGCGTGCACAAGGCGGTGCTGTGGTCACTGGGGCTGGTGGTGGTGATCGAACTGGTGCCCATCACCGCGCTGTTGATCGGCGCGCCGTCGTTGAGTGCGATGATCAGCAGCCCGGACCCGATCGGCTACCTGCTGACCAGCCACGGCAATGAAACGCTGTCGCGGCTGGTCAGTGCGGGGATCTTCCTCTCAGTGTTCAACGCGATTGTCGCCATCGTCATCCAGATTGGCCGCGTGGTGTTCAGCAGCGGCCGCGATGCGCTGTGGACGCCGCGCATCAACACATTGTTCACGCGCATTCACCCGCGCTGGGATTCGCCGTGGCTGGCAACCTTGTTCCTGGCCATCCCGTCGGCGCTGTTGAGTTTCAGCTCCAATCTGGCGGACCTCACATCCTTCAGCGTGTTACTGATCATATTGGTGTACCTGGCGGTGGCCTTGTGCGCGCTGATGAGCCGGGTGCTGCTGCGTGATCGCGAGCATCCTTATCGCATGCCGTTATGGCCGCTGCCGGCGGTGTTGGCCGTGCTGGGCGCAGGTTACCTGCTGGTGACCTTGATCTACGCGGCGTCGGTGCGCGACATCATGATCATCATCGGCTTGCTCGCGCTGTCGGTCATTTTTTATTGCATCAGTGGCCGGTTGAGTCCGGCGTATCAAAAATTGTAAGGAGTGGGTATGCGTGCACGTCAATTGGGCATTACGTTGGGGCTGGGCATGCCCGGCGAATTGAATGCCATCACCGATGTGCCGGGCGTTCGGGTCGGCCACAGTACGCTCAAGGCGTGTATCGACGGCAAACAAGTGCGTACCGGTGTCACCGTGATCCAGCCGCGCGAAGGCGAGGCGCGGCACCAGCCGTGCTTCGCCGGGTATCACGTACTCAACGGCAATGGCGATGCCACCGGCCTTGAATGGATCAGCGAAGCGGGATTGCTGACCACGCCCGTGGCCATCACCAACACTCACAGCATCGGCGTGGTGCGTGACACCTTGATCGCCCTGGAGCGTGAGCGCCTGGCGGACCCGGCGGTGTATTGGTGCATGCCGGTGGTGATGGAAACCTACGACGGGCTGCTCAATGACATCTGGGGCCAGCACGTCAAGCCCGAGCATGTGCGCGAGGCGCTGGATAGCGCCCAAGGCGGCGCGGTGCAGGAAGGCGCAGTGGGCGGCGGCACCGGGATGATCTGCCATGAGTTCAAGGGCGGCATCGGCACCGCGTCACGGCGCTTGCCGGCTGAGGAGGGCGGCTGGACCGTCGGCGTGCTGGTGCAGGCCAACCACGGCAAGCGTCAGGAACTGCGGGTCGACGGTTACCCGGTGGGCCGCCACTTGATGGGCATTGCTTCGCCGTTTGCCGCGCGTGGCACGCCGGGCATGGGCTCGATTGTGGTGATCATCGCCACCGACGCGCCCTTGCTGCCGCACCAATGCCAGCGCCTGGCGCAACGCGCCTCGATTGGTATTGCGCGCACCGGCGGTGGCACCGAGGATTCCAGTGGCGACCTGTTCCTGGCATTCGCCACCGGCAACCACGAGCTGCCACCGGCCGATTACGGGCGCAAGAACCTGCCACTGAGCAGCGCGTTGCAGATGCTCAACAACGACCATATTTCGCCGTTGTTCAGCGCAGCGGCGGAGGCGGTGGAGGAGGCGATCATCAACGCCATGCTGGCCGGCGAGGACATGACCACCGAGGACGGCGTCAGGGTGCCCGGCCTGGCGGATGAGACCTTATTGACCGCACTAAACAAGTGCGGTTGGAGCGTGTCCCCGTAATAGGGGACAACTCTAATTAATTATCTAAGTAGTGGCTCTTTAATGTCGCCAATGACACCGTGACAATATATTGGATCCATTATTCAAGTGCGCCGCTCAAGTTGAGCGGCTTTACTGCTATTTAATATTTAAATACCACTCGGGCCGGCGCTTTTGCGCAAACGCAGTTGTCCCCAATAAACACTGCCTGCGACTTCCTTAACTTGAATCCACGTCACATTTTCGCTGCGGAAATATTTGTAGACGAAAGATTTCAAGTTGTGTCAGTTTCGATACGCCTTCAAAAGAGGCGAGTGATAGGACGATCTCGCCCGCGGGGTTCCTATCGACCAAAGACTGATGCACTTGCAAACAAGGAAGTACGTTTATGTCAAAAGTAAAAGACAAAGCTATTGTTTCTGCCGCGCAAGCCAGCACTGCTTACTCGCAAATCGATAGCTTCAGCCATCTGTATGACCGTGGCGGCAACCTCACGGTGAATGGCAAACCGTCCTTTTCCGTGGACCAGGCAGCGGACCACCTGCTGCGCGATGGCGCCTCGTACAAGGATGTGAATCACAACGGCAAGATCGATCTGACCTACACCTTCCTCACCTCGGCTTCCTCGGCCACCCTGAACAAACATGGGATCTCCGGGTTCAGCCAGTTCAACGCCCAGCAGAAAGCACAGGCCGTACTGGCCATGCAATCCTGGTCGGATGTCGCCAACGTGAGCTTTACCGAAAGCGCCTCGGGCGGTGACACGCACATGACCTTCGGCAACTACAGCGGTGGCCAGGATGGCGCGGCTGCCTTCGCTTACCTGCCCGGCACCGGCGCAGGCTACGACGGCACCTCGTGGTACCTGACCAACAGCAGCTACACGCCGAACAAGACCCCGGACGTGAACAACTACGGCCGGCAGACCCTGACCCACGAAATCGGCCATACCCTGGGCCTGGCTCACCCTGGCGACTACAACGCCGGGACCGGCAACCCTTCGTACAAAGACGCGGACTATGGACAGGACACGCGTGGCTACAGCGTCATGAGTTACTGGAGCGAAAGCAACACCAACCAGAACTTCACCAAAGGCGGCGTCGAAGCTTACGCTTCAGGCCCGCTGATCGACGACATCGCCGCGATCCAGAAGCTCTACGGTGCCAACTACAGCACCCGCGCCGGTGACACCACCTACGGTTTCAACTCCAACACCGGGCGTGATTTCTACAGCGCTACTTCCAATGCCGACAAGCTGGTGTTCTCGGTATGGGACGGTGGTGGCAACGACACCCTGGACTTCTCCGGTTTTACCCAGAACCAGAAGATCAACCTCAATGAGGCCTCGTTCTCCGACGTTGGCGGCCTGGTGGGCAACGTGTCCATCGCCAAGGGCGTCACGGTCGAGAACGCCTTCGGCGGTTCGGGCAACGACCTGATCATTGGTAACAACGCAGCCAACCTCATCAAGGGCGGTGCCGGCAACGACATCATCTACGGTGGTGGCGGTGCGGACCAACTGTGGGGCGGCGCCGGCAACGATACCTTCGTGTACGGTGCCAGTTCCGATTCCAAGCCAGGTGCTGCTGACAAGATCTTCGACTTCACCTCGGGTTCGGACAAGATCGACCTGTCCGGTATCACCAAAGGTGCAGGCTTGAGCTTCGTCAACGCGTTTACCGGGCATGCCGGCGATGCTGTACTCAGCTATGCCTCGGGTACCAACCTGGGCACCTTGGCCGTGGACTTCTCCGGGCACGGCGTGGCGGATTTCCTCGTCACCACCGTTGGCCAGGCTGCGGTCAGCGACATCGTAGCGTGATGTAAAGCGCGCGGCGCTCCGGCGCCGCGCTCTATGATGGAGCAGCACATGCCGCGTTTTTCTCATTTGATCGCCTGTGCTTCACAGGTGTTGTTCGTGTCGGCAGGAGCCCACGCAATGGCTAGCAGTCTTGTTTTACCCACCACCGCCCAGTTGGCCGGCCACTGGCAGTTGCACCAGCAGGATCAAGTGTGCGCGTTGGACCTGTTGGACCAGCCTAACGCGCTGGCCGGTGACGTGGCGTGCGCCGCGCAATGGCTAGGCGATAAACCGCTGACCTGGTTGCCGACCCCGGACGGCATCTGGCTGATGAACGCCCAGGGCACGGGCATTATCCATTTGAACCGTGAAAAAGACGGCGAATATAAAGGGCAGACGCCTTCAATTCCCGAAGTTGTCCTGCAACGAACACCTTAATTAACAGTTATAAGCATATAACCCGATTTTAATAGTTGGCCGCCCTACTGTGGGGTCTGGGCAACTAGTGCGCGTAATTCGCTTCAGGGAAGATCAGAAGATATGGCGAAGTCCCATGCGGTTGCGCCCTTATTCAGGGCGTTGGGTGAATACAAGAGTATTTTGATCAGCATCGGCTGTTTTACCGCATTGATTAACCTGTTGATGCTGGTGCCGTCGATTTACATGCTGCAAGTGTACGACCGTGTGTTGTCCTCCCAGAATGAAACCACCCTGGTGATGTTGACGTTGATGGTCGTCGGCTTCTTTGCGTTTATCGGCACGCTGGAAGTCGTTCGCAGTTTTATCGTGATCCGGATCGGCAGCCAGTTGGAGCGGCGCTTCAACTTGCGCGTCTACAAAGCCGCGTTTGAACGCAACCTGCAGCGCGGTCAGGGGCACGCCGGGCAATCCCTTGGCGACCTGACCGTGATCCGCCAATTCATCACGGGGCCTGCGCTGTTCGCGTTCTTTGATGCACCGTGGTTTCCCATCTACCTGTTCGTGATTTTCCTCTTCAACGTGTGGCTTGGCGTGCTGGCAACGGCGGGCGCGGTACTGCTGATCGCGCTGGCGTGCCTGAATGAATACCTGACCAAAAAACCGCTGGGCGAGGCGGGCGCGTTTTCCCAGCAATCGACCCAGTTGGCCACCAGCCACTTGCACAACGCCGAGACGATCCAGGCCATGGGCATGCTCGGCGCGTTGCGCAAGCGCTGGTTCGCGGTGCATTCGCAATTTCTTGGCTATCAGAACAAGGCCAGCGACACCGGCTCGGTGATCACCTCGCTGAGCAAGTCCTTTCGTCTGTGCCTGCAATCACTGGTGCTGGGCTTGGGCGCCTTTCTGGTGATCAAGGGCGACATGACGGCCGGGATGATGATCGCCGGTTCCATCCTCATGGGCCGCGTGCTCAGCCCCATCGACCAACTGATTGCGGTGTGGAAGCAGTGGAGTTCGGCCAAGTTGGCTTACCAGCGGCTTGACGAATTGCTGCGCGAATTTCCGCCGGAAGTCGAACACATGGCGCTGCCAGCGCCCAACGGCCAGGTCAGTTTCGAGCAAGTCAGCGCGGGCCCGCCCGGGCGGCGCGTGCCGACCCTGCATCAGGTCAGCTTCAACCTCGGTGCGGGCGAAGTGCTTGGCGTACTCGGCGCGTCGGGTTCGGGCAAATCCACCCTGGCCCGCGTGCTGGTGGGTGTGTGGCCAACCCTGGCCGGCACGGTGCGCCTGGACGGCGCCGATATTCATCGTTGGGACCGCGACGACCTAGGCCCCCATATCGGTTACTTGCCCCAGGACATCGAACTGTTCAGCGGCAGCATCGCCGACAACATTGCACGGTTTCGCGACGCCGACCCGGAACGGGTGGTGCAGGCCGCGCAACAAGCCGGTGTGCATGAGCTGATCCTGCGCCTGCCAAAGGGTTACGACACGGTGCTGGGCGACAACGGCGGTGGCCTGTCCGGTGGCCAGAAGCAACGCGTGGCCCTGGCCCGCGCGCTCTACGGCGGGCCGCGCTTGATCGTACTGGATGAACCCAACTCCAACCTCGACACCGTCGGCGAAGCCGCGCTGGCCAGTGCCATCGTGCAGATGAAAGCCCAGGGCAGCAGCGTGGTGCTGGTGACGCACCGGTCCTCGGCGTTGGCCCAGGCCGATAAATTGCTGGTGCTCAACGAAGGCCGTTTGCAGGCCTTCGGCCCCAGCCAGGAAGTGCTGCGCGCCTTGTCGGGCCAGCAGCAGGAAGCACCACGAGAAAAGGCCGGCGTGAGCCTCAGCCGTCAGTACCAAGCCGGAAGGAATCCAGGCGCATGAGCAGCCTTACATTTGAGCAACGAGATGCCGGTTTTTTCGTAAAAATGGGTTGGCTGCTGACCATCGTCGGCGCCGGCGGCTTCTTTCTCTGGGCCAGCCTGGCGCCTCTGGACCAAGGCATCCCGGTGCAAGGCACGGTGGTGGTGTCGGGCAAGCGCAAAGCCGTGCAAACCTTCAGCCCCGGCGTGGTCAGCCGGATTCTGGTGAAGGAGGGCGAGGTGGTCAAACAAGGCCAGCCGCTGTTTCGCCTCGACCAGACCCAGAACCAGGCCGACGTGCAATCCCTGCAAGCCCAGTACCGCATGGCCTGGGCCAGCGTGGCGCGCTGGCAGAGCGAGCGCGATAACCGCTCCAGCATCACCTTTCCGGCCGAGCTGAGCGCCAACCCCGATCCGGCGCTGGCCCTGGTGCTGGAAGGCCAACGCCAACTGTTCAGCAGCCGCCGCGAGGCATTTTCCCGCGAGCAAGCCGGGATTCGCGCGAATATCGACGGTGCCACCTCGCAACTCAACGGCATGCGCCGTGCCCGCAGCGACTTGTCCGCCCAGGCCCAATCCCTGCGCGACCAACTGGCCAACCTGCAACCCTTGGCCGACAACGGCTATATCCCGCGCAATCGCTTGCTCGATTACCAGCGCCAACTGTCCCAGGTACAACAGGACCTGGCGCAGAACGCCGGCGAAAGCGGCCGCGTGGAGCAGGGCATTCTTGAATCACGGCTCAAGTTGCAGCAGCACAGCGAGGAATATCAAAAGGAAGTGCGCAGCCAACTGGCCGACGCCCAACTGCGCAGCCTGACCCTGGAGCAGCAGCTCACCTCGGCCGGCTTCGACCTGCAGCACAGTGAAATCAACGCACCGGCCGATGGCATTGCGGTCAACCTCAGCGTGCACACCGAAGGCGCCGTGGTGCGTGCCGGTGAAACCCTGCTGGAAATCGTGCCCCAGGGCACACGCCTGGAAGTCGAAGGGCGTTTGCCGGTGAACCTGGTGGACAAGGTCGGCACGCACTTGCCGGTGGATATCCTGTTCACCGCCTTCAACCAGAGCCGCACGCCGCGCGTGCCGGGCGAAGTCAGCCTGATTTCCGCCGACCAGATGCTTGATGAAAAAACCGGCCAGCCGTACTACGTGCTGCGCACCACGGTGAGCGAGGCCGCACTGGAAAAACTCCATGGCCTGGTGATCAAGCCGGGCATGCCTGCCGAGATGTTCGTGCGCACTGGCGAGCGCTCGTTGCTCAATTACCTGTTCAAGCCGCTGCTGGATCGCGCCGGCTCCGCGCTGACCGAGGAATGAGCATGAAACCTGTGTTCATTTCACTGCTGTTGATGTGTGGCTCTGCCCAGGCTGCCATGGGCCCGTTTGATGTGTATGAGCAAGCCTTGCGTAACGATCCGGTGTTTCTCGGCGCGATCAAGGAGCGCGACGCCGGCCTGGAAAACCGCACCATCGGCCGCGCCGGGCTGCTGCCGAAACTGTCGTACAACTACAACAAGGGCCGCAACAACTCTGAGGCGCACCTGCCGGACGGGCGCGGCGGCAACTACCGTGACGACCGCAACTACAACAGTTATGGCTCGACCTTCAGCCTGCAACAGCCGTTGTTCGACTACGAAGCCTATGCCAACTACCGCAAGGGCGTGGCCCAGTCGTTGTTCGCCGATGAAAGCTTTCGCGACAAGAGCCAGGCGCTGCTGGTGCGAGTGCTGAGCTATTACACCCAGGCCCTGTTTGCCCAGGACCAGATCGACATCGCCCGCGCCAAAAAGAAGGCTTTCGAGCAGCAGTTCCAGCAAAACCAGCACCTGTTCCAGCAGGGCGAAGGCACGCGCACCGACATCCTCGAAGCCGAATCGCGTTATGAACTGGCGACTGCCGAAGAGATCCAGGCGCTGGATGAGCAGGACGCGTCGCTGAGGGAGTTGGGCGCGTTGATCGGTGTGCAGAGCGTCAACATCCAGGATTTGGCGCCGCTGAACCAAAGTTTTGCCGCCTTCACCCTGACGCCGGCCAACTACGACACCTGGCATGAACTGGCGATCACCAATAACCCGACCCTCGCTTCCCAGCGCCAGGCCGTGGAAGTGGCGCGCTATGAAGTGGAGCGCAATCGCGCCGGGCACCTGCCCAAGATCACCGCGTATGCCAGCTCGCGCAAGCAGGAGTCCGACAGCGGCAACACTTACAACCAGCGCTACGACACCAACACCATCGGCATCGAAGTCAGTGTGCCGCTGTACGCCGGTGGCGGTATTTCGGCCGCCACCCGCCAAGCCAGTCGCGGCATGGAGCAGGCCGAGTACGAGCTGGAAGGCAAGACGCGCGAAACCCTGATTGAGCTGCGCCGCCAGTTCAGCGCGTGCCTGTCCGGGGTGAGCAAATTGCGCGCGTATCAAAAAGCCCTGACCTCGGCCGAGGCGCTGGTGGTGTCGACCAAGCAGAGCATCCTCGGCGGCGAGCGGGTCAACCTCGACGCGTTGAACGCCGAGCAGCAGCTGTACAGCACCCGTCGCGACCTGGCCCAGGCGCGGTACGACTATTTGATGGCCTGGACCAAATTGCACTACTACGCGGGCAACTTGCGCGACACCGACCTGGCGAAAGTCGATGAGGCATTCGGCCCGGTGAAATGAGCAGTTATAAAAACAATAAGGATGGTTTAGATGATCACCGATTCATCACGCTTCAAGCCCTTTACCGCAGGTTCCTTGCTGCTGTTGTCCGTTGCGGCACAGGCGCAATACACCGAGACCGGTTTACTGGGTAACCCCGCCAGCTGGCGTTCGGCCGAGTTCCAGAGTGACTGGGGCCTGGACCGCATGAAGGCGAATGAGGCCTACGCCGCCGGGATCAGCGGCAGCGGGGTAAAAATCGGCGCGCTGGACTCCGGGTTCGATACCGATCACCCGGAAGCCTCCAAAGACCGCTTCCACCCGGTCACGGCCACCGGCACTTACGTCAATGGCAGCGCGTTCAGCACCACCGGCGCGCTCAACCCCAACAACGACTCCCACGGCACCCACGTCACCGGCACCATGGGCGCGGCGCGTGATGGCGTGGGCATGCATGGCGTGGCGTACAACGCGCAAGTCTATGTGGGCAATACCAACGCCAACGACAGCTTCCTGTTTGGCCCCACCCCGGACCCCAAATACTTCAAGGCGGTGTACACCGCGCTGGTGGATTCCGGCGTGCGCGCCATCAATAACAGCTGGGGCAGCCAGCCGCCGGACGTCAGCTACCAGACCCTCGACGGTCTGCATGCCGCCTACGCCCAGCATTACAACCAGGGCACCTGGCTGGATGCGGCAGCGGATGTGGCCAAGGCCGGCGTGATCAATGTGTTCAGCGCCGGCAACAGTGGTTACGCGAATGCCAGCGTGCGTTCGGCGCTGCCGTACTTCCAGCCGGAACTGGAAGGCCACTGGCTGGCCGTGTCGGGCCTGGACAAGGCGAATAACCAGAAATACAACAAGTGCGGCATCGCCAAATACTGGTGTATTTCCACCCCGGGCGCGCTGATCAACAGCACCGTTCCCGGCGGCGGTTATGGGGTGAAGTCCGGCACGTCGATGTCGGCGCCGCACGCCACCGGCGCCTTGGCGCTGGTGATGGAACGCTACCCGTACTTGAACAACGAGCAGGCGTTGCAGGTGTTGTTGACCACCGCCACGCAACTCGACGGCTCAATCACCCAGGCACCCAATACCACCGTGGGCTGGGGCGTGCCGGACCTGGGCCGGGCGATGCACGGGCCGGGGCAATTGCTTGGCTCGATGAACGTCAACCTGGCGGCCGGGCAGGGCGATGTGTGGAGCAACGGCATCACCGACCAGGCGTTGCTCCAGCGCCAGGCCGAAGACCGCGCCGAGCACACAGCCTGGCAGCAAACCCTGATCGACAAGGGCTGGCAAAACGGCGTGGGCGCAACTGCCAGTCAGCAGGACCAGACTGACTACGCGGTCGGCACCGCCCGTGATCAAGCCGCCGCGAACCGCGTGTATGAAGGCAGCCTGATCAAATCCGGCGCCGGCAGTTTGCTGCTCAGCGGCGACAGCACCTACCGCGGCGCGACCAGCGTCAATGGCGGCCTGCTGGCGGTAAACGGCTCGCTGACCTCGGCCGTGACCGTGAACGACAGCGGCACCCTCGGCGGCTCCGGGCGCATCGGCGCGTTGGCGGTGAACAGCGGCGGTACCGTGGCACCGGGCAATTCGGTCGGCACCTTGCAGGTGGCGGGCGATGTGAACCTGGGGGCGGGTTCCACCTATGCCGTGGAACTGACCCCGACCACCAGCGACCGCATTGTCGCCGGTGGCAACGCCGTACTGGGCGGCGGCACCGTCACCCTGGCGCTGGAAAACAGCCCGACGTTGCTGAGCCAGAGCCAGGTGCAAAGCCTGATCGGCCGTCAGTACACCATCCTGCAGGCGGCGGGCGGCATCCAGGGGCAGTTTGGTCAAGTGCTGCCCAACTACCTGTTCCTTGGCGGCACCCTCGACTATGCGGCCAACGGCGTGCAACTGGACGTGGGGCGCAACGGAGCGACTTTTGCCAGCGTTGCCGCCAACCGTAACCAGCGCGCTGTCGCCGCCGCTGCCGAGCAACTGGGCGCGGGCAACCCGGTGTATGAAAGCCTGTTGCAGTCCGATTCGGTTGCTACCGCTCGGCAAGGCTTGCAGCAACTGTCCGGCGAGGTCTACCCGGCGATTGGCGCGATGCTGATCAACGACAGCCTGCAACTGCGTGATGCTGTGGGTGAGCGGCTGCGCCATGTACCGGTGAGCGGCGAAAGTAACCTGTGGCTCAAGGCGCTCGGGGCTTGGGGCAAGGCTGACAGCCGCAGCGAAACCGCAGGCTCGATCACCTCGATCGGTGGCTTGCTGGCTGGTGTGGACGGTGCGTTGGACGAGCAGACCCGCGTGGGTGTGGTCGCAGGCTACAGCGACAGCTCCTTGAACCTGGGCAGTGGCACACACTCATCGGCGTCCATCGACAGTTACCACTTCGGTGCGTATGCCGGGCGGGAACTGGGTGACTGGCGCGTGAGCGTCGGCGGCGCCTACAGCTGGCATCGCGGTGATGTGAAGCGCGACCTGCAATACGGCGACGTCAGCGGCAAGCAAAAGACCAAGCTGGATGCGCGCACGGCGCAGTTGTTCACCGAGGCGGCGTACCGCATTCACCTGCAACCGCTGGCGCTGGAGCCGTTCGCCAACCTGGCGTACGTGCACCTGGACAGTGACTCATTCCACGAAAAAGGCGACGCCGCGGCCCTGGAGCGTGGCAGTGATCGGCGTGATGCGGTGCTCAGCACCCTGGGCCTGCGCGCGTTGAAAACCTTGCCATTGAATGACCATCAGCAACTGGAACTGTCCGGTTCGCTGGGCTGGCAGCACAGCCTCACGGCGGTGGAATCCGAAGAACATTTGGCGTTTGTTGCCGGCGGGCCGTCATTTGCCGTGCGCAGTTCGCCGTTGCTACGTGACGCGGCGCTGGTGGGCGTGCAGGCCAGCCTGGCGTTGAGCCCGACCACACGGGTCAACCTGGATTACAACGGCCAGTTGGGTGGCCGCGAGAAAACCCAGGGCGTGGGGCTGAGCCTCAACTGGCAGTTCTAGAGAACACCGCAGGTCAAAAACGGTGGGAGCTGGCACGCCAGCGCCCACATCAGATAGGCGGCGCTGAAGAAAAAGTGATTCACATACCGGCAATAAGAAAACTAAGGAAGGTCACCGTGAACAAACGCAAGTCAGGGTTAATCACCGCCACTCACACCGGCCCGGGCTACCCGCTCAAGGCCTTGAGCTGCGTGCCATACGGCGCGTTGCTGTGCTGCCTGGCAAGCCTGGGAACCGCCCAGGCCGCACCCTATGTGGAAGCGGGCAAGCTGGGCGACGCGGCCAGTTGGCGCAGCAATGAATTCAAGGCCGACTGGGGCCTGGGCGCGGTGCATGCAGATGCTGCCTACGCCGCGGGCTACACCGGCAAGGGCGTCAAGCTGGGGATCTTCGACCAGCCGGTGTACGCGCAGCACCCGGAATTCGACAGCCCCGGCAAGGTAGTGACCATTGTCACCGAGGGCATTCGCCAATACACCGACCCCTACATTCCGGTGAAGGCGGGCGATGCGTTCCGTTATGACGGCACGCCGTCCAAGGACTCCAACGGCAAGCTGGGTAACCACGGCACCCACGTCGGCGGCATTGCCGCGGGTAACCGCGATGGTGGGCCGATGCATGGCGTGGCGTTCAATGCGCAAATCCTCAGCGCCGAAAACGGCGACCCGGGCCCGGAAGACGGGATCATCCTCGGCAACGATGGCGCGGTGTACAAGGCCGGTTGGGATGGGCTGGTCGCCAATGGCGCGCGCATCATCAACAACAGCTGGGGCATCGGCATCGGTGACCAGTACGCCAAGGGTGGCCGCGATCCGGCATTCCCCAACTTCACGGTCAATGAAGCGCAGGCGCAGTTCAACGTTATCCGGCCGATCCTCGGCACGCTGGCCGGCGGTGCTTATCAAGGCGCAATCGACGCGGCCCGCAGCGGCGTGCTGACCATCTTTGCCGCCGGTAACGACTACAACCGCAACAACCCGGATGCGATGTCGGGCCTGGCCTACTTCGTGCCGGACATTGCGCCAAACTGGCTGTCGGTGGCGGCTTTGCAGCAGAACCCGGACACCGCCAGCGCTGATCCTTATGTGATCAGTACCTTCTCGTCGCGCTGCGGGTATGCGGCAAGCTTTTGCGTGTCGGCGCCGGGCACCAAGATCTTCAGCTCGATCATCAACGGCACCGACCTTTCAAACCTCACCACCGACTGGGCCAATAAAAATGGCACTTCCATGGCCGCGCCCCACGTGGCCGGCGCTGCGGCGGTGTTGATGGAACGCTTCCCGTACATGAGCGGCGATCAGGTCTCCACCGTGCTGAAAACCACCGCCACCGACCTCGGCGCGCCGGGCATCGACGCGCTGTACGGCTGGGGCATGATCAACCTGGGCAAGGCGGTCAACGGCCCGGGGATGTTCATCACCGGCGAAGATATCCCGGCCGAGTTTCGCATCGACGGCGCGTACGGCAGCGGGCAGTTCGTGGCGGATTTGCCAGGGATCGGCGCCGTGGTGGATGCCGGCAAACCGACTCAGCGCCTGTGCACCGACGTGCACTGCGGGCTGGACGTGTGGAGCAACAACATCTCCGACCACGGCGGCCTGACCAAGCAGGGCATCGGCGCGCTGGTGCTGACCGGCAACAACACCTACAGCGGCCCGACCCTGGTTAATCAGGGCTTGCTGGCGATCAATGGCTCGGTCACCTCCGACGTCACCGTCAGCCAGAGCGGCGTGGTCGGTGGCTCGGGGCATATCGGCTCGCTGTCCGCCAAAAGCGGCGGCACCGTGGCGCCGGGTAATTCCATCGGCACCTTGAATGTGGCCGGCAATGTCACTTTCGACGCGGGCTCGACCTACGCGGTGGAGTTGTCGCCGACCAGCAGCGATCGCATCGTCGCCGGTGGCACGGCCACGCTCAATGGCGGCACCGTGACCCTGGCCCTGGAAAACAGCCCGACACTGCTGACAAACGCGCAGGCCCAGAGCCTGGTCGGTCGCCAGTACACCATCCTGCAAGCCGCGGGTGGGGTTACCGGTAGCTTCGGTGCGGTACTGCCCAACTACCTGTTTATCGGTGGCACGTTGAACTATGCCGCCAACGGTGTGCAGTTGGATGTGGCGCGTACCAACAGCTTCGCCAGTGTGGCCGTCACGCCCAACCAGCGTGCTGTCGCCGCGGCGGCAGACCAGTTGGGCGCCGGCAACGCGGTGTATGAAAGCCTGTTGCTGGCGCCGACTGCGGCCTCGGCGCAAGGCGCGTTCCAGCAACTGTCCGGCGAAATCTACCCGGCGTTGCAGAGCGCGCTGGTCAACGACAGCCGCTACGTGCGTGAAGCGGTGGGTGAGCGCCTGCGCAATGGCGAGATGGGCGCCACCAGCGAAACCCTCGACAGCCGTGGCAACGTGTGGGTCAAGGCCCTGGGCGCCTGGGGCAAGACCGACAGCCGCAGCGACACGGCGGGCTACACCACTTCGCTGGGCGGCATGCTTGTGGGCGTTGACGGTGCGTTGGACGAGGCGACCCGTATCGGTTTGGTCGCCGGTTACAGCGACACCTCGTTGAACATGGGCAACGACACCCACTCACGTGCCTCGGTCGACAGCTACCACTTTGGCGCCTATGCCGGGCATGAGATCGGTGCCTTGCGCCTGAGCGGGGGAGCGACCTACAGCTGGCATCGCGCCGATGTGAAGCGCGACCTGCAGTATGGCGATGTGGCCGGCAAGCAGAAAGTCAAAGTGGACGCGAGCAGCACGCAGGTGTTTGGCGAGGCGGCTTACCGCGTCAATCTGCAACCGCTGGCCCTGGAGCCGTTCGCCAACCTGGCTTACGTGCACCTGGACACCGATGGCTTTACCGAAAAAGGCGATGCCGCCGCGCTCAAAGGCCACGACGACCGCCGCGATGTGGTGTTGAGCACCTTGGGCATGCGTGCATTGAAGACCTTCAATGTGAACGATCACCAGCAACTGGAGGTGTCCGGCACCCTGGGCTGGCAGCACAACCTGAGTAGCACTGATTCCGAGCAGCACCTGGCGTTCGCGTCGGGCAGCCCGTCGTTCGCGGTGGAAAGCGCACCGATGGTGCGCGATGCCGCGCTGGTGGGCGCGCGGGTGAGCCTGGCCTTGAGCAAAGAGGCGCGGGTGAACTTTGACTACAACGGCCTGCTGGCCAGCAAGGACAAAGTGCACGGGGTGGGCTTGAGCCTCGACTGGGCGTTCTAAAGGTTTCATCACCTTTGCATGCGGGCCAGGGGGGGGGGGGGGGGGCGCCCCCCCCCCCCCCCCCCCCCCCCCCCCCCCCCAAACAGTTTTTGATTTTT